>CAYINK010000006.1:2699-19530 GCA_964364765.1 uncultured Gammaproteobacteria bacterium | reverse complement strand
GTACTGATCGCCGAAGGCAAACGTATCTCCGTCATTTGACCCGGTCGGAGCTAAAAAAGGCCGCTTGGCAAGATTCACCCCCTTGAATCCTGGGGCTTTGTACGGAACTTCGATCGTTGATCTCTCCCAAAATTCAATAATATATTGAAATATTTTTTTTCTGTTCTCAGATATATTTTCTCCAAGGATCTTTTTTACTAAATTAACAACCCGCTCTTCTTTCGTATTTCCTAAAAATTGGTAGAGGTCTCCTCTTGTTTTGGGTGGATCGACGACGGTTGTTTTTCTAAGAAGTAATTGTCTCAATTTTAGCAAATCGTCCATATATACTTAATACTGTATCATATTTTTATGAGCCAATCTATCTATCAATATGTTCAGTCGATCGCTTCTCATAAACTTGCATTTATTGACGTAGATGGCACATTGACCGCCCATCCTTGGGATACAAATGAAAAAGATCTACTTGATAAAAACCTCACGAATCAAGCTATTACTAAATTGCAAGAGAAAGAATTTACCTGCATCTTGAACACTTCACGAACGGCTGAAATGTGCATGAGTGAAAAACAGTATGAATTATCAAAAAAGAATTTTGGCTTTTCCCGACCTCCACCTCACATGGGAATCGATGATAAACGTAAACGATATTATGTGAAGCCGGAAGAATTTTTCCCTGAAAAAATGCTTGATTTACCCATTATTATTTCATCATCTGGCGCATGCATTCACGTGTTGCAGAAAAATGGGGGTTATGCAACTGACAAGGATTTCCATCCGCCTGATTTCCCCGATCCGACACTTTGGAGAAAAAATATTACGAAATATCTGGAAAGCCTCAATACTCCTTTTTCTTTTGGCCACATTGAAAATGAAGCTGACTATCAAAAAAATGAAACTGAAATTTTCCCGGCCGATTATCGGATCCAACTTATTTTTACATCCTATAAAAACATGCTGTTATTATCCGGATCGATAGAGGAAAAGAGCGGCCTTTACTTCACCGATGACAGTAATCCTAAAAAAAATTTATTTATGGGTTATATCACCCCAAAAAATGGCAAAGTTGACGCAGTCAACCATGTAATATCCAGTCTTCAAAGACCACTTGCTGAAATTCTCATCATCGGTGATAGTTTACCCGATCTTGAGGTGGGGTTAAAAATTAAACTCCCTTCAGGTGTAAAAATTACTTGCCTGATTGTGGGCGGATCAAGACTCCGCTATGCTCCTAATACAAATATTAAACGTAAGATAATCATGGGAGACATCGCATTCCCTCAAGCTATAGGACCAAAAAGCATAGTTGAGTTTATAAAAAGTAATAGGTATAATTGACTAAAAGCTAGTCGTGTCATTGCGGGGATAAAGACGCGGCAATCTAAATCAATATGATCAGCAAAGAAAACTTTGAAAAATTCATAAAAAAAAGTCTGAAAGACCGGACTTTTTTTATCGTCACCAATCGGGAACCATATATTCACACTAAAACTCCCGATGGAGTCAAAGTTACTAAAACAGCAGGAGGGGTGCACACCCTTCTTGATCTGGTTGCACAAGCCTCAAATGCTATCTACGTTGCACACGGTTCAGGTAATGCTGATAAAAGTGTCGTAAATAAACATAATATCGTGCCGGTACCCCCAAAAACGAAATCATATTCGCTTAAACGCGTCTTTCTTTCCAAAAAAGAAATGGAAAACTTTTATTATGGTTTTTCGAATCAGACTTTGTGGCCTCTATCACATGCAGTTTTTGTCAAACCTGAATTTCATACCTCCTGGTGGGAATCATATCAAGCAGTAAATAAAAAATTCGCAGACGCTATTCTGGAGGAAGTGGGTGATAAACAAGCATTTGTCTGGGTTAATGATTATCATCTTGCGCTCGTTCCTAAGATGCTAAAGGATTCGGGAAAAAATATCAAAATTGGTACATTCTGGCACATCCCCTGGGCAACATATGAAATTTTCCGGGTTAATCCGTGGGGAAAAGAAATTTTGACCGGCTTGCTGGGTTCGGATTTTATCGGATTCCATCGGGGCTACCATGTGCAAAATTTTATTCAATGTGTCCAGCGGATGATCGAGGCACAAATTGATTTTGACCAATCGCATATCACTTTTAAAGATCACGTATCAAAGATTGAATCTCTTCCGGCCGGTATCGATTATCAAGAAATTCTTGAGATAAAGAAAGAAGCTAAATTAACCTTGAAAAAGCAGTTAAATCGTGAATTGGGAATGCGTATACAATACTTGGCGGTAGGAGTTGACCGTCTGGACTATACCAAAGGATTGATTGAACGTTTTAAGATGATTGACCGGTTTTTAGAAAAATATCCGGAATTTCAGGAAAAATTTATCTATTACGGCATCATGCCCTACTCCCGCCTTCATATCCCCGTATACCGAAACTATGCCAAGACAGTGACTGATCTATGCGATAAAATTAACTGGAAATATTCACGCAATGATTGGGAACCGATTCAACTTAACCTGGAAGGTATGTCTCGTGAAAAAGTCATCGCGTATTATAAAAATGCCGATTTATGCCTCATCACCCCTTTGGATGACGGTCTGAATTTAGTCGCTAAAGAATACGCGTTATCATGTGAGGAAGAGAATGGAATGATTGTGCTTTCCAAATTTGCAGGTGCGGCCAATGATCTGCGCCATGCACTCCTCATTAATCCCTATGATATCGAACAAGGAGCCGATGCTATCTACCAGGCACTTATCATGCCAGCAAAAGAAAAAAAAGAGAGAAACATAAAGATGCGTGAAGATTTAAAATCAAAAAATATATATCAGTGGGCTATAGATTTCATTGAGAAAACGCTGTTCGATTAATCCTTTCAATAATCATTTGGGCAACTTGTTTTGATGTAAGGCTTTCAATATTGACCGCTATATAATCTACTTTAGGCAAATTATCTATTGCATGAGAAAAATGCAAAATCCTGTCGACAAAATCCGGATTGTATTTAGACACATGTAATTTATTAATCCGATTAGCCAATCTCTGTTTTTGGGCTTCAAATGGTAATTGAAGGAGGATATGGAAAAAATGATACATTTTCAGCCTTTTTTTATACATTTCAATTATCCATTCCTCCCAAATCATGTCAGAAATAACTACCACATATCCATCTTGAATGAATCGGGTTGCAATATCACAAACTATTGTGTGGATTAATACATAATAAGCATCTTTTTGCTTCATCATCTCTATTTCTTTCTTATACCCCAACATACCGGGATCACCTGTTTTAATAAATTTTTTGATTGAATCCACATCGATTGATACTCCTTTTATGAAAGATTTTGCGATTACCTGAGCCGCTGTTGTCTTTCCTACTCCGGTTGATCCATTGATTAAAAGTATAAAATTACTGTCCATACTAATTATTAATTACATTATACTTACATATAATGAGAATTGCCATTACGTCTCCTCCATGGATTCCTGTTCCGCCGCAGGGATATGGCGGAATTGAAAGAGTCGTATATAATGTAATCCAGGGTTTCAAAGAAAAGGGCCATGATGTGACTCTTTATGCAACCGGAGATTCCGTAGTTCCTTCAAAATTGCAGTATCTCTATACTAAAGCCCTCGGCAATCACTTTAATCTCAAACTGAACCCGTATCTTATCTTGGATCATATGTATCATTTTTATAAAGATGCCAAAAAACATTATGACATTGTTCATGATAATATGGGCGAAGCATCATTATATTTTGCTGATTTGACAAACACACCCATGGTTATGACCCTTCATGGCCCGTTAAACGAAAATACGGATGATTTATTCAAAGCATATGGCACTCTCCACTCCACTCGTGAATTATTGAAAAAATTTAAACATTTCCCGTTTGTTTCAATTTCCAATAAACAACGAGAGGGATTGCCAGAATTAAACTTCGTTAAGACTATATACAATAGCTTAATTCTTTCTGAATTTGATTATAACAAAATAGGAGGAAACGATATGGTTTGGATTGGCCGGATAAACTATACAAAAGGAGTGGATCTGGGGATTAAAGCCGCAGAAATTTTAAAGAAAAAGTTGATTCTGGCAAGCTATATTGATACGGGTGACATCCCATATTATGAAAAAGAAATCAAGCCACACTTCACACAAGGATATGTTTCACCTGCAGGAGAAATGAAAGATATTCAAATAAAATCTCAATTTTTAGGAAATGCTCGATTGTTTCTTTTTCCCATTCGATGGGATGAACCTTTTGGCATTGTTATGATCGAGGCCATGGCTGTAGGAACACCGCTTGTTTCCTTTGCATTAGGATCAGCTCCTGAAGTAATTAAGGATGGGGAAACCGGATACCTGGTGAATTTTTCGGACCATGATATCCGTGGTGACTGGGTAATTAAAAAAACCGGTATAGAGGGTTTGTGTGAAGCTATAGAACGAATTTATACTATGCCACAAGACAAATACTTAACCATGAGAAAGGCTTGCCGGACACACGTGGAAAAAAATTTTACAATAAAACGTATGGTAGATAAATATGAGGAAGTATATACACAAGTTCTCAGTTTAAACAAAACCTCATGAAGATTCTCCAGATAGGTCCTTTGTGGGAAAATATCCCGCCCCCAAAATATGGGGGAACTGAACGAATAGTTCATTATCTCACTGAGGGATTGGTAAAAAATGGACATGAGGTGACTTTGTATGCTTGCGGAACGTCAGAGACAAAAGCAAAACTAGTTTCAATTTATCCGCGTCCTCTTTTTCGAGACGGAATCCCCTGGTGGAACGTGATGTATCCCCTTTTGCATATCACGAACGCATTTGAACATGAAAAGGAATATGACATCATTCATATGCACTTGAATCAAGGAAGTGATTTTATGGCCTTACCCCTCTGTCAATCTTTTAAGAATAAAGTTGTTTTTACGCTCCATTTTCCCTATGAATTCAATAAAACATGGAAAGGTAATACCAAAGTATTTGAGAAATATCATGATTTAAACTATATCTCCATTTCAGACACTCAAAGACAAGGAAGCGAAAACATGAATTGGGTTGATACGGTATATAATGGAGTTGACATTGATCTATATACATTTAATCCGACTCCAAAAGACTATTTCCTTTGGCTGGGAAAATTTAATCCGGATAAGGGTACGCGCGAAGCCGTTTTAGCGGCAAAAAAGGCAGGAGTTAAGCTTATCGTTGCCGGGGCAGTGGATAAACTCGAAGGAGAAGATTATCAATACTATCTGGATACAAAAAAATATATTGACGGAACAAATATCCGGCTGATAGGTGAGATCACCGATAAAGAAAAAAATGATTTATATGGAAATGCTATCGCCTTACTCAATCCGATACAATGGAATGAACCGTTTGGTTTGGTTATGACTGAAGCCATGGCAACAGGAACCCCCACCATCTCTTTCAGTAATGGAGCGGCTCCTGAGATAATAGAAGATGGAATTAGCGGATATCTTGTAAATAACGTAGATGAGATGGTTATCCGCATAGGCGATATTCAAAAAATAAATCGTAAAGCATGCAGAGAAAGAATTGAAATCAAATTCACGATTGAAAAAATGGTAAAAGGATACGAACAGTCTTACAAAAAAATATTGGAAAAAAAATAATATACAATGCTTATATGAATCATAAAATTAACGTTGCTGTATTAAATAGCACTTCTGTACGAATTGGTCCGTATACCAAACAGGGTACGGAAATATTTGCCTACATTCTTATTAACGGTCTTGCTAAATATGGAAAAAATGAATTAAATGTTACCGCTTATTGTTCGGGAGATTCACAAGTGGCTGTCAAAAAAGAAAGTGTTATTTATCGACCCTCGCTTGCTCATAAATATATCAATAAATATACTTATACATATTTTGATATCGCCCTTATATCGAAAGCAATATCCATGCAAAAAAAATTCGACATTTTTCACACTAATTTCCATATTGGAGAGTATATATTACCTTTTGCGCAGTTCACTAAAAAACCTATTGTAATAACCCTTCATGGCAATACTGATGAAAAATATGCTTCAATGTTTTTTTCTTTGTTTAAAACTATGCCAAATGTATACTTTGTTCCCATAAGCAACTATCAAAAAAAATTTATACCCTCGTTGAACTATACAAAAACAATTTATCACGGCATAAACGCAAACAAATATACATTCAATCCTATTGGAGGAAAAAATATTCTGTGGACGGGGCGTGCGGTTCCTGAAAAAGGACTTGACACTGTATTACTCATTGCTAAAAAGCTAAAAAAATTTACTAAAATTTTTCCTATGATTAGAGACGAGTATTTGCAATGGTTTCACGAAGAAGTCATAAAAAAACGTGATTTATTAGTCCAAATTGTCAAAGTATATATTGATTTTAACGTCACCAGATCAAGTCTTATTTCCGAGTATCAAAACAGTAAGCTCTTCCTTTTTCCTCTTAAATGGGAGGAGCCATTTGGTCTTACGCTTATAGAATCCATGTCCTGTGGCACCCCTATCGTCACGTTTGCACGCGGGTCAACTCCCGAGATAGTCAAAGACGGTGAAACTGGATTTCTCGTAAACCCAAGCGATGATGACATCCGCGGTGACTGGATCATCAAAAAGACGGGTATAGAGGGCCTATGTGAGGCGGTTGAGCGTATCTATGCTATGCCGGAGGATCAATATAAGCAAATGAGACTTAACTGCCGCGCACATGTGGAGAAAAATTTCACCGTTGAGCACATGGTTAATCAGTATGTAGAGATCTATAAAGAAATATTGGCAAAAAATAGTCACAAATAGAGCCTCCTAAAGGTCCACTTTTAACCTCGTAGGTTAGAAATTCCTAATCATATTGACATTGTCTATGTAATGTCATACAATATAGCTGTGAAGAATCTTGTTTGGGATGAGGAGAAAAATATAAGGCTGAAGAAGGAACGAAGTATTGGATTTGATGATGTGTTTGATATTTTGATGAGGGATCAGTTTTTAGATGTAATAAAAAACCCAAGTAAAAATTTTCCTAACCAACAAGTTTTCGTTGTTAAAATAAACAATTATATTTATTACATACCATTTGTAGAAGATACAGACAATGTGTATCTTAAAACGATCATCCCTAGTCGAAGAGCGTCAAAGAAATATTTATAAATTATTTTTTCTCTATGAAACATTACAAGCTGGATAAAGAAGAAAAACAAATTCTGAGAGATGTTGAGGCGGGTAAATTTGTATCCGTCCCAAACGTAAAAAGGGAAATTGCACGCATTCAGGCTATTGCTCGAGCTCAGTTGAAAACCAAAAACATCAATCTTCGTCTTTCTGAAAAAGATGTAAACGCATTGAAGGAAAAAGCTGCGGCCAATAGTCTTCCCTATCAAACACTGGTTGCGACTTTAATCCGTCAATATCTCAGTGGTAAATTCAAAATCATCCTTTGAAAACCATCGCTGACATCCTCAAAACCTTCAATCCCCTGGAAGATAAATATGTCTCTCGAGAATACCAATCCTTCGGAGTACATCTTTCCGAAAAACTGCAGGATGAACCACGCAAAAGCCTCTATATCAAGTTGGCAAAAACTATTCCAAGACCGGTTCTTGAGCAGGCATTGCGTTTCGTCGTTGACTCCCATGCCCGACGAAAGGGAGCCTTATTTATGTGGAAACTGAAAGAGCTTGGTGCATTTCAGTCAAAGTCAGTTAAATCAGTTCCTCCGAGCCGGAGGGTCGGTTGAGATTTTGCAATTTCCGGGAGCAAGATGGCAGTAATAATTAACATTCCTCCCAATAGAGTAAATACGGTTATTGTTTCTTTAAAAAAGAGATATCCAATAAGAATGCCGAATAAAATTTCACTCAGCATAATTAGGCTTCCGACTTGAGCCTCGATATGTTTAAATCCCCAGATCATCAGCTGTCCGGTTGAGATAAAAAAAACTACAAATCCGGCATTTGCCAACCAAGGAGTGGAGAAAGTTGGCATAGTCCACTTTTCTCTAAAAATGAGCGAAAGAATAAGCATAAATACAAATACGAAGAAAAAATCATGAAGATTAAGCTGGATAGCAGAATATCGGTGGGATATCTTTTTGGAAAAGGTATTCCATATAGATACTCCCAGACCTGCTATGAATGAAAATGCCATATAAAGAGGAGCTAAGATTTTGATATTCAACAAATAGATAAGAAGGAGTCCCCCCAGTGCGAGTAACAACGATACGAGTTTTATCCTATTAAGACGTTCTTTAAAGAAAAAATATCCCAAGACATACCCACCTATGGTTGATCCGCCGTAGAAGATAAATAAAACAGTGCCGAGAGGCAAATAGAAAAATGATAGGTAACTCCCTACAAATGCAATAGTTCCCCCAAATGACCTGGCGGCAATCCATTTTAAATCCCGTAAGCTCGTTTTTTTCCATCGGGTTATTGATAGGGTAAAAGGGATTGCAAGAATAAAAACACACAAAAGATTACGAGTCCAAGATTGATAGAAAAGAGGGATATTAAATCCGATTATGCGTGTAATCACGCCAAAAAATGAGAAAATAAATGCGGCGGTTATAAGACTTCCCGCGCCGAAGAAAAATGTTTTAGACATAATACGATAGTATACACGACTAGAAATACCCCCACGCCCAAAAAGAAACACTCCCTATCCCCACCTTCCGTAGATAATCCGCCTTGATTGCCGCCGATTCTTCATCCTCATAATATATTACGTGTTTAAAGTTTTCTGCATCAATGTATTCGATTTTTTTTTCTTTTGAATTTAAATTTTGCTTGCCCTCCGTAGTCTTGACGAAGGAGGGAAATTGATTTGTAATTTGTGATTTGTCATTTGTCATTATATCTATTTCTTTTACCGTCACCGCTTCTGCCCTCTTTAGCGGTGTTCCTTGTCCGTTGAGAGTCCAATCATATCCATACATACCAAAAATAATTGTTAGCTTTTTAGGCGAAACGTCTGCAGAAAAGTCGAAAATCATTTGTTGAAAGTTATATCCATAGTTAAAATTACCTCCTTCGCCAAGGCTTCCACCTTCGTTAAGACTTCGGCGGACAGGTCGGCGGTCGAAGGGAAAGTTTGGTCCCGGTTCCCCGTAGTTCTTATGGAAATCATACGCCATGACCATCACCTCATCAGAATATGTTCCGATTGATTTTATGTCAAAAGGGCGTTTTCTGTAGTAATTATCTCCATAAGTGATGAAAGAGAAAGTCTTATAGTTCTTTTTTGTTGATGTATAATATCTTTGAACGAAAGAACTGATCTGACCTGTCAATTCGCCATTAAATATGCCTGATAATTCAAGGTCAAGGGCAATTCCGGAGAAAGAATACATATCCGCAATGTTAAGCGTCTGCTTTATGACTATTTCCTGAATCTTAATATCTGCCAATATGCTTTTGCTTATTTCATTGTCCAACATCCGTATAGCAAGGTAACATTTCTTATTATTCGGGCAACTAAACTGGGCTAAACCCGTATATCCGGGTTCCGTTTTTATCACCCCCTTTTGATCAACGGTTATCCCAAAATAATAGTATGCATCATACAAGGAAGATACATAATCGCGCTTTCCCAGAGCCCAGTAAGGTACAAATAGTGAATTTTTTGACTTTATTTCTTTATTTTCGATCTGAAGAGGTTGTTTATTTGTTGAAGAAATAGTACTTTTTGTGTTTTTTTTATTTACAAAAATAAAATAAAAACCTGCGAGAAGGAGGAAAAGAATAATGATTTTTTTCATCAGTTATAGATATATTGATCGATAACGCTTTCATCGATGAGGACAACTCCCGGTCTCCCCTCCCTTACATTATCTTGTTGTCCTGAGTAACCGCTTGGAATCTGAACAAAACCATTCTTTGACAAATCAACTATCCAATTTAAACCCTTCCATCCTTTATAGCTATACGTTAATTTTGCCAGATTACCCGACCAATCCTGAGGGGCGGCCATGTCAATGATCATGACGCGACCGATAAAACGGGGTTGAGGATGAGAGGGATTATCAATACCGAAAAGATATTTGATATTCCAAAGATCCTTTGGTCCTCGGGTTGCTCCATACGCGATTACTTTGCCCGTTGCGCGCGCTTCCTCGGGAGTGAGGTGGGATTGTTTTGTCATATATGTTTCGTTGACAAAAAAACGCGCATCACTCATTGAAATACCTTTTCTGTTATGTATAACTTCTGCAACTATATATTGTTCCTCTCCATAATAAGTAGCCCACCCTAACCCACGGTCCAGAGCAGTGTAGTAAAGTTGATCCACCGGACACCCGCTTGTGGTACCCCCGCGGCATCCGATGACGGGCGGATTTGATGGCATACTTTGAATTTGAGAATAGTCCGCTGTCCTTACAACTTCTGTGGGGGTTGGAATGGGGGTTGAAGTGGGAGGAGGAATGTAAACGGTCGGTCGCGAAGTTGGGGTGGGAATGGGAGTTGAAGTGGAAAGAGGAATGTATTTTGTGGGAATGACGGTCGGACTTGGATAGATAATAAGGGTGGGTTGTATGGTCGGCGTAAGTATAATAGGGGGAATGATGACTGTTGTTGGGATAATTTGAGAAGCCGACGATGGTTGAGGCGCGGGTGTAAATGTTGGCGCCCAGTAATTTTCTTGTTTTATGGTCGGAGTAACTTTTTCAGAAACAATCTGAACCGAAGTTTGATAGGGAAAAGAAATATTTTTTGCAATAGAATTTTTTATGTTCATAAATGTGTTTCCCGCTGACGTTTTAATCAACTCTGTGTACTTCTCAATTTCTTCTCTTGTTGGAATATGGGGTCGGGATTTGATAAAACCAGGAATAACAAAAATGATGAGGAATGCTCCTCCCATCGCAACTGCAATTTTCAGATATTTTGAGCCCATTATTTCATTGTACTTGACAAACACTTTCTCTTCATCAATAATGAAATATATCCATGAAAATAACTCTTTACACGATAACTGATTGTCCTTTTTCCAAGCAGGAAAAAGAATATCTTTCGTCACACACCCTCACCTTTGAAGAAAAAAATCTGGAGACAAACCGAGAGTTTTTAACTGAAATGCTCGCAGTTTCCAACAACTTTGCCGGCACTCCGGTCACCAAAGTTGAAAAGGATGACGGACAGATTGCAATTTTGAAAGGATTTACGAGAGAAGAGTTTGATAAACTTCTCGGGTTTTCGGTTGAACCGGTTAAATCAGTTGAATCAGCTCCAGTTCCAGTGCCAACACCAGTCGTTGAGACTCCTCCCGTGACCGTCGACGCAGTTCCAACTCCCACTCCAGTGCCCGTCCCGGTAGTTGAAACACCGCCAGCTTCGCCACCTGCCGCGCCAGTTCAACCTGTGGCCCCGGATCCCCTCGCCAATGTCCTTTCCAGCCTCGAACAACAAGTAAATGCCGTCCCTACTCCTCCCTCGCCCGCTGTTGCTCCAGCACAGGCAGGCACCATGCCTACGATCCCCGATCCACAATTGTAAAAATATACCTTTTTGAATTTTCTCTTCACCTTTGCTACATCGTATTGTTACACTGTAGCATCACTCTTGATTCAATTTAATATTAAATCAGAGCAAATCTTTCTTTGAAATATTTTACTTCGATTAAACGTTTAATCGAAACATGTGGGTTTGGAGATTCTTGATGACTCTCACTTGATGACTCTCAAATTGCGTATGAGTTAAAAGTGTTTTATAATAAGGTTCCAAAACGTATTATTTAAGGGGCGTCGTTCAACGGTAGGATTTCAGTCTCCAAAACTGAATATGAAGGTCCGACTCCTTCCGCCCCTGCATTAGAAGCTGTTTCCAACTTTGTTGGAATTACAGCTTCTTATGTCCTTCCGAAGTGAATATTTCGTCCGCGTGGCTGTAAGCCTCGGGACGAACATGAACGAAGGAGGACTTTTAATAATGCAAGACATTTCAATCTGACTTGTGCTTGGACCGCATCTTGGTTATTACAAAAGAAGGTGGCGCGATTATCAAGGAAAAAGACGTGCTTGATTGGAGGGTGATGCGAGAATTCAAGCTCCCTCTTGACAAAATGCATATTTAAATGTATATTTAAAAGTATGGAATACATGACCACAACTAATCTACGGACAAAAACAACTCAGCTCGTGAGTGTGTTGAAGAAAAATAACAGAATATCCCTCATCCACCGATCAAAGATTGTGGCTATCATACAGCCCGTTCAAACATCCAGTAAACCATTTGATGTTCACCTTTTTGCACACTATCTCAAAGAAATAAAATTTGTCCCAACTTCCCATAAGCGAAGAAAAATAATATATCAAACCCACCTCAATAAAAAATATGGCAAAAATATTCCTTGACACAAATACGTTTATTGATCTGGTTGAATCACGAGGTAATTTGTCTGGAGTTGACTTACAGGACCATGAATTAGTTATTTCTCCCCTATCAATACATATATTGATATATGTTACCCGCAAAAAAATTCCCTATCCAACGCTCTCCCACCTTATCAAGCTATTTTCGATAACGGTATTTGACCAATCCGTATGTGAGAGATCACTCATCGGAACAACGAAAGATTTTGAAGACAATGTTCAACTCCATAGTGCCTCAGATAGCGGATGCGATCTGTTCATAACCCGCGATCAAAAACTCCTTTCCCTCCAATTTTTTGGTGCTATGAGAATAGCACAGAAAATTTGAAGATTCTTACCTTATCCCCACCGCGTAGACGTCGGGAGATTTGTTCGTCTGCGGATTCAAATTAGCGAGAATGAGAAGCTTGCCATCAAGTGCAATATCCAAAAAGTTCTGCTCGTGGGGCCCTGAGTAAATAACCTGCTTGTTGCTGTTGTCATATGCCATGACGGATGTTTGCGTTTGTTCGTTCAAGACCACATGCTGTGAGTCGGGATACCACTTGATATAATTTTCAATGTTGTCGACCAAAGGTTGATCGCCCTCTGGGCGAAAATTTGATTTGTCCAGAAAATCCTCATCTTTAATATTGAGATGAAAATTTTTATCTTCCTTGATGTCATAGATGTAGAATTCTCCCGGGATGAGATTCCGCTCTTCTTTTTCCTGGTTTGCGCTGATGAGAGGTGGGGTAATAATGGGAGGAAGCACTTCTTTGGTGGTCACCTCATACAAAAATTTCGTTTTGTCCGGAGCAAAGGATACGATGCGGAAAGAATCTGAGGCGATGGCGCGCATATCTTTGGGTAAAGCCTCAAGGATCTTCACTGCCTCCAGCTCCCGCTCCTCCTTCCAGGCTGTTGAAAGAGAAGCTTGAGAAGTGGTCACATCAAACGGCGTTTTTACTTCTTCATCAAATCCCATATCATAGGCCACGGTCCCTTCTCCTACCGTAAACTCAAATATCCCTTCTTTATAATCGGGTGAAAACGTGACTTTCGTTTCATACAAATCTATGTCTGCCGGCAGATTCTTTTTCAAAATGAGCAGTTTAAGGGGAGGAAAAAGGGAGAAGGGTCTTTTGCTCTGGTCAAAGATATAGATGCCGTCTTTTTCCACGTTGCCCGTCTGGGAAAACAAGATATGTCTACCCGTCTGATCGATGGAGATGATCTTCCCCACACCCAGATTGGTCAAGGGAGTCAGCGACGCATTCTGGGGAAAGAGAGTTGCCTCAAGTGTCATGACAAGTTCTCCTTTGAGTGAAATGTTTTTTTTCCAATCCATGTATCCGTCCTTTTTGAGCTCGACGGTATACTTGCCCGGAGGGAGCGTCAGATTCATATCGGTCACTCCTTTGAGCTCACCATTCACATAAATTTTGGCCGTTTTGGGAGAGGAGTCAACCGCGATGATGCCCGTTGAAGTAACTGATTTTTTTTTGACGTCCAGACGGTATCCGCGGGCATACGCAATCACGAGGATAAGGATTGCCACAAAGAGGCCAAAGAGCAATAGACGGGAAATATATTTCATAGCAAGTTAAAAGTTCAAAGTGAAAAGTGCAAAATTATAGTTCAGAATTAACAAGTTTCACTAACTTAAAAATTTTAAACTTCAACTTTTAACTTTTCATTTTGAACTTATAATTATTTCCGTAAATGTTATACAATTATACTATGTTCTTCCGCAAAAAAGTTGGCATCGACCTTGGTACGGCAAATACACTCGTCTATGTGGCATCTGAGGGGATTGTATTAAATGAGCCCACAGTGGTGGCTTATTCCCTGGAAAGCAAACAGATATTGGCGGTCGGGGCTGATGCAAAAGAGATGTTGGGGCGCACTCCGGGTTCTATCATCGCTTCCCGCCCTATGAAGGAAGGAGTTATTGCCGACTATCACACGACCTCCTCCATGATCACCTATTTTTTAAAAAAAGCTCTTCACGGCTGGGTATTTTGGCCTGAAATCATGATATCTATACCCGGAGGAGCATCACAGGTGGAAAAACGAGCTGTTGTTGCCGCTTGCAAACAGGCGGGTGCAAGTGATGTATATCTCATCGAAGAGCCCCTTGCCGCGGCAATCGGGGCGAAAATCCCCATTTCAGCCGCATCTGGCCACATGATTGTTAATCTGGGTGGAGGCACGAGCGAAATTGCCGTTATTTCACTCGGCCAACTGGTGACGTATAAGACTGTTCGAGTGGCGGGGACGAAATTTGACGAGGCAATTATGAGGGAGCTCAGGAAAAAACATAATCTCATTGTGGGTGAGCGTACGGCCGAGGCGGTGAAGATGCAGATTGGCAACGCCCTCGTTGATGAAAAGTCCCCTGATAAAAAACGGATTATGGAGGTCAAAGGACGTGATTTTCAAACCGGTTTGCCCCGCATCATGGAGATTAGTGATAAGGAGATAACGGATGCGCTCCAAAAACCCCTTAAACAAATTCTCGAAGGTATAAAAGAAGTATTGAGTCAGACACCACCCGAGCTTGCGGCGGATATCGTGGACAAAGGCATCGTTCTCTCAGGCGGCACATCTCTTCTGACCAACATCGACCGCTACATCACCTACTATACCAATGTCCCTTCTTTTGTGGTTGAGGAACCGCTCTATTGCGTCATACGGGGAGTCGGCATGGCTATAGAAAACCTTTCCAGCTACAAGGAAGCCATCAGATAGGCTGATATGACGGTCTAAAACAAAGATCAAGTAATCCTGTATATACTTATAGTAAATACAAGACATTAACTCGGATTATGAGTATTCCTATAAGGGAAGGCCAAAGTATACGAAATAATTTTAATATAGTAATTATGAATATTTTAACTGTTATTACTCACAATAACCAGATATGGAATGTAATAGCAAGATAAACTATGTTCAATATAATTGAACAAAAGAGTGCAAATCTGTTCTTTTTGACTTTTGTTATCAGTCTTGTAGTATAATAGAAAGCATATGTCTAACCTTTTGTTCGGAGAATTCGCTCTCCCCAACCGCACCAGGAAGAGTACCCTAGAGAAAATTATAAAGTACATAAAAAATCCGAGGGGATTTTTCCATATAGTCTCTTTAAATTCAGAGAATATGGTCGTTGGTTTACAAAATAGGGCGTTCAAGCGGGTTATCAAGACGGCCCAAATGACTATTATTGATGGGGTTGGGATTGAGATGGCGGCCCAAATACTTAATATCAAGGCTGGAGAGCGGTACCCGGGCGTTGACCTCATGAATAACCTTATAAGTCATATTTCCAATATGAGCTTGACAGTGCTGTTTTTAGGGGGTCAAACAAATTTAGCAGAAGAACTTGCAAAGTGCTACCATCAAAACTACCCTCAAACCACGTTTATCGGGATACAGGGGATTAAAGATATTAAAAAGCCTACCCCGCAGGAAGAGAGGGAAATATATCGTATAGTGCGCGTCAGTAACCCCCAATTGGTGTTTGTTGCCTTTGGTTCTCCAGCCCAGGAGATATGGATATATAAGAATAAACGCCTGCTTTCAGGGAGAGTATGCATGGGAGTTGGGGGTGCTTTTGACTACTTATCTGGAAGGATACAACGGCCTAAAGCGCTATTTAGAGCGGGGGGATTTGAGTGGTTAGCGCGACTCATAAGACAGCCCTGGCGCGCCTTTCGGCAACTCCGATTGATAATATTCATGTACTTTGTTATAAAGCAGAAAGTACATGAAGCCCTTGAAATCAAAAAATCTGGATAAACATCTTCTCAATACTATATCCTACTTCTCTTTTTTCGGATATCCTCCATCCTTTGATGAAATACACACCTTTTTCCCGGAAAAAATAGCTAAAAGTAAATTAAAAATACTTCTTGCGTCGTGGATCAAGCAAAAAAGACTCATTAGATCTTCTATGTCATTTCGAAGGAACGAAGTGACTGAGAAATCTAGTCCCGCCTTTGGCGGGACGCATATTTATAAACGCTCCGCTAGATTTCTCAGCTCAGAATCGGAGCTTCGAAATGACAAAATAGACCGTCAAAACAATCTAAACAGGGACCCTTTAACTTTCAACTTTCAACCTTCAACCTCCTCTCTGTATACTCTCCCCCAGTATGCTCCCCACTTCAAGAATAGAGCCACAAGACAAGTAGTTTGCCAAAAAAAGCTCATTCCAGTGAAGTGTTACACTGGAATACTAGCAAAAATTCCCTTTGTTCGGTTCATTGGCATTACTGGGTCAGCGTCGATGGGAAACACAACCCCGCATGATGACGTGGATATATTCATCATTACAAGAAAAAATTGTTTGTTTATAGGGCGTTTCTTTGCAATCCTTATTGCTCATATATTACACGTCCGTAAGGGTAAAAATAGCGTTTGCCTTAATTTGTTTTTTGATGAAGGTGATCTTGTTATACCGCTCCAAAAACAAAC
>CAYINK010000006.1:0-2599 GCA_964364765.1 uncultured Gammaproteobacteria bacterium | reverse complement strand
CAGCTTGCCATCATCCGCCGCAACAAAACCGGCTTGATCATCTCCCCCACTCAGTTGTGGTTGTTTAAGCGAGATTTTGAAAAGAAGATGGAGCGTAAAATGAACGGACAAACCTACCTATAGCTTGTGCTTCCTCTCGGAGGGGCTTTAATGTTTTGGGATCTTTACACGGATATCCAAATATATGTAATGATTTTATCCCCTTCCGAGCGCCCAAAAGAAAGCTTATACCTATTTTCGGTAAACCTCCATATGTGTCAGTCTCAACACTATAAGCTTGAGATAGACTCTCGTCACCCAAAGCATCTTTGCCATAGTTTGATATTGACTCTCTTCTATCAACCGCTTTCTTTTCATATAGGTTTATTAATAACACACGAATCCTTTGAGCCAATATATCAGGATCCACATATTTTCCGGTCACTTCCTCAAGCACTTGGGGTGATAGATAGTTATTACGATTCGGTCCCCATAGCTCTGTACTTTCATCCTCGGGTTGACAGACCGCAAGGGAAGGATATTGTTTAACCAATTCATGATCTTCGCCTAAACGCCAAGATACTCCCCATGCCGCGTTCGTCACTATTTCTATAGTTCCCCCATCAGTTCTAAGAGGAATAACATAATTGGTAGTTCTATCTTGGTCGATCCTCTGAGTATATACATCACCTATTTCCTTTACTGGAGATTGACTAAGAGTTTGCATAACAGTTCTCGTTACTTGCGTATCTGTAATATCCGGTTTAGTTGTGTCAAGAAGCGCAAGACGTGCAACCCTCCGAAGTGCAGGAAGCGTGCCAAGATGAGAATGAAGATAGTCAATGTCTATATTCAGAGGCATGGGATAAAGTTTGTCCGTACCTTTATACCCCCAAGCATCAAACCCACATGATTCAAGCCCCTGACCCCAACGAACATCTTTTGTATTTGAAACATGAGTCAATACAGGCATAGGATTAATGTATTATACCGCTTTATTTAAGTATTTCAACTGAAAAATATACCAACGTTTAATTTATAAAAAATATCTATATGGCCGATCCTTTGCTATAATGGAAAAGAGTTCAGGACGAGTGGCGGAATTGGCATACCTGCCCGACGTGCCTAAAGCCCCGATGTTGGAATTGGCAGACAAGCACGCTTCAGAAGCGTGTGCTCGCAAGAGCGTGAGGGTTCAACTCCCCCTCGGGGCACTATGGCAGGCGGGCGCGCACGGATGGTTTCCCGCAAAGCGGGATACTCGTCCACCGTAAAAATTTACTTGAGAGAATGGTCTAGGGTCAAAAGAGGAATATGGTTGCTACGGGCTAAGTATAGATAGGATGCATCATAAAAGGTAAGGTTTTTTGAAAGGCTTAATTTTAAAACCTGCAAATAATCGACTTTTTCTTCAACAATGTCGAAATCTAAAAATGCTTGCAATAATTTTTGGACTTGAAATGTGTTGATTCTTTTTCTCAATACTGCGGTTCTTAAAGTATTGCACACTTCAAATTTGAGCAACTTAGTAGAGATGAGATTAATCTGTCTAACTTTATATTGCTTCATCATCTCATTTACTTCAAAATTATTTTCTTTAAGAAGGAAGGCAAGGATATAGGAGGCATCAACTACAAAAATATGTTTAATATTTTCGTCCATAATTTATGAATTCCTTAATCTCCTTATGAGAAATGCTCTTAACATTTTTTCTTAAAGCAAGTATTTTATAATAAGCATCTGCTCTTTTATCATTAACTTTTTTAGGATAGGTTTTAATAACAGCTTTCCTTACCAAATCACCAACGGATGTGCTATTTTTGTTTGCCAAAGCCACGAGATGCTGAAATACTTCCTCTTCAAATAAAATATTAGTTCGTTTGGTTAACATATGTATACACATGTTATATGATGAAGTGAAATATTTCAACAGCATTTCGCTATTAGCCATATTTATTATATAATCTAAAAGTTGTCTCTAAATGTAACCTTATGTCATTGCGAGGAGTCTTCCGAATCGGAGGACGACGTGGCAATCTAATTATTTAAGTAGATTGCTTCGCTATAAGTTGTTTAGCTCGCAATGACAGTCCATATCCTTAGGTTTAAAGATAACTTCTAAAAGCTAACAGCTAAAAGCTATTAGCTAATCTGGAGAGTTGGCTGAGTGGCCCAAAGCGTGGGGTTGCTAACCCCATGAGTCGCAAGACTCGCACAGGTTCAAATCCTGTACTCTCCGCCTTCGCCTCGCCGAAGTCCTCCGAATCGGAGGACGAAGGCGGGATTCGGCTCGGCTACGGCCTGGCGTCGCCGACGGCTCTGCCAAGGCGCGCGAGATAAATCCGCTTTACCTCGACGTAGATTTATCGAAGTCGGGTTTAATTTTATATAGGCTCCAACGAAGTCGATTTTGAGATGATAAAATAATTATATGTTCTACGTTTATATCCTTCTTTGCAAAGACGAACGGTCATATATTGGCTGTACAAATGATTTAAAAGATCGATTACAGAGACATAATAAAGGCTATATTGAAGCTACAAAAAAAAGAATTCCTGTTAAGTTAATTTCATAATACTTTACTTGAAACCATCGGGCGTAAGCCCGAAGGAGGCAAGTT
>CAYINK010000005.1:0-22872 GCA_964364765.1 uncultured Gammaproteobacteria bacterium | reverse complement strand
AGGCAGAACTGGTATAATCTTACTATGAAAGATATTAGAATCGTGAGTCATGAGGGTGAGCCAAATCCAACTGATATGAAAACTTTGGTAGATGGTCTGTTGTCCCACCATGCAAGTATGGGACATCCCAGGAATCCAAAAAAATTCTCCCTGCTTTTAAAGGATAAAAATGATGTGGTACTTGGTGGTATTATTGTTTGCTTTCTTTGGAATGGAATGGAAATTACTTCTTTATGGGTAGATAAAAAGCTGAGAAATCAAGGTTGGGGAAAGAAATTGATAATGGCTGTTGAAAAGGAAGCTGTTAAAAGAGGCTGCGCTTTTGCTTATACCAATACTTTTTCATGGCAGGCACCGGAATTTTATACAAAACTTGGATATGCTCTCTATGGTAAGTTGGATGATTTCCCTGAAGGGAATTCTTTAGGCTACTATTGTAAAAAATTGAAATAATAGTCTAGATTCCCGCCTACGCGGGAATGACAAATAAATAACACTTCAACGTAAACGGATGCAGATTGCTTCGTCGCTATACTCCTCGCAATGACATTAAGATCCTCTCCACTTCCCGATCGTTGATAGCATGATGGGGACCGCGATGAGAAAGAAGCGCTCCGGAAAATGTTTTGGGGATGTGCATGAGTTCATGGATTAAGGTCTTCATTTTTTCACGTTCGGATAGTTTATCAAAGCGCTTTGCAATAACCTCAATAATGTAATTTGGTTCAAGTCCCGCTACTTCTTTGAACAGGCGGGACATCCCCCAGATGCGGGCATATGCGCGGGTCTTTGCGTCGAAGGACCTAATACAATGAATTTGTGACGTCTTCACATGGTCAAACTTTAATTCTTTCACGAGAACCACAATCTGTTTTTTTATCTCAGGGGCAAGGGCGTATTTCATAAGATTGAGTACAGTATAAACGAAAATAATATTTCTTGAATGTCATCCCCGTGAAGACGGGGATCCAGGCGCCTAGATTCCCGCCTACGCGGGAATGACGGGAGCTACGCCCCTACTTCTCCTTGACTTTCACCCTCTCTTCTTATTATATTGATATATAGGCCGCAACCGATTATTGAATCATTGTTTCGGTGCGGCATAAAGGACAGGTTTATCATTTGTTCAATATATTAGTACAAATATCCGTAGACATAGCACCTCAATAAGATCAATAAGTAAATTTTCAGCCATCGTGTTGTGCGCAGTCATGGCTCTTCTTGCTGTATCCTCTTCTTTTGCCCCGCTTGCTCAAGCACAAACTTTTCAGAGCGATTTCTTATATAAATTTGTTAGTAATTGGGCCGATGTAACAACCGATGGAACCAATTTGTATGTGGTAAATTCGACCTATTCACAGATTGATAAATACTCCGTCGGTGGAGTGCACGCAACTTCCAACTGGGGACATTATGGCATATCAACCGGCAAGCTCAAACAACCCATGGGGATCGTGCTCGTGGGTACCAACCTCTATGTTGCAGATACCGGAAATTCACGCATTCAACGTTTTGATTTGACCGGTGTTTCAAATCATGCGCCCTGGGGATCTTATGGTTCGGCAAGTGGGCAGTATAACGAGCCACAGGGGGTTGCGGTTGACAGTGTTGAAAACTTTATATTTGTGGCCGACACGAAAAATAATCGCATACAGGCAATTCAAATATCAGATGATTCTGTTGCGAGTGTAGCGGGAACCCTTGGGACGGGAATAAATCAGTTTAGCTCACCCAAAGGGATTGCAGTTACAGGAACGGCTCCAAGTCTTACCGTATATGTTGCTGATACGGGTAATAATCGTATCGTTCCTTATACCTTTAATACGATAACTGAAACGTTTGACTATGTAACTGGTGGTGCATTTGGAACTTATGGAACCGGCAATGTCCAATTTAATCAGCCGAATAAAATAACAATCGATGGAAGCGGTAATTTTTATATAACCGATACGACGAATCGGATACAAAAATTTGACAACGGACGCAATTTCCTTTCCTCATGGAATGTGCATGACAGTCGAGGTACTTCGGGTTTGACGACCAACGGAACTACTTTATATGCGATTGAGGGAAATAATCAAATGGACACCTATAACGCCCAAACTGGGGTGTTTTCAACTTCATTTACGAATGAATCTAACCAACCGGTGGATGTGGGGATAGATCTTTCGGGAAATATTTATCTGGATAATAATACGACAAATACTATCCAAAAATTCACCTCCACTTTTGTTCCTCTTGCCGAATGGGGGGGGAATGGGTCTGATTTCAGTGGCGCACTGGGAATCGGGGTAAATACCGGCGGTGAAGTGGTTGTGGCGGATACCACCAATAACAGAGTGCAACGTTTTGACACCTATGGAACATATCTTTCAACACTGCCCACTCCCCTCGTGACTCCAGCCGGATTTTCAAGTCCGAAAGATGTGGCAAATGAGACAACGGGAAAAATGTATGTGGCAGACAGTACCAATAATAGAATTTTGAAATATAAATCAGACAATACTCCCGATTGGTCAATTGGGCTTCCCACGCCAACCCTTGTAGCAACCGAAGGACCAGGTACTCCTACTCCTGTTGCGCCAACAGGTCCTTATTTTTTAAACCCTTATGGAATTACAGTTGATTCGGTAAATAAAATATATATTGCCGATTCCGGTTATGCCCGTATTCAAAAATTTGACGCAAACGGTACCTTTGAAAATGCATGGGGAGCTTATGGATCCGCTGATAATTTAGCGGTACCTCAGTTTGATAATCCGCAGGGTATGGCAATTGATGCGGACGGGAATATCTATGTGGCAGACACGGGGAACAACCGCATCCAACGATTTGATCAGGTGGGAACACTTGCTACTCGGGTATTGTGGGGAGTATTCGGACCCGGTGACGGCCAGTTTAATGAACCCCGCAATGTTGCCGTGGATGCATCAAATCGCGTGTACGTGAGTGAAGTGCAAAATAAGAGAGTCCAGGTATTTGGCGACGCAGTAACAAGTGCTGGTATCACCATTGTTGAGACAAGTGGCACTGCAGTAACCGAAGACGGATCTGTAGTTGACTCCTATACCATCAAACTTAATTCACAACCTTCAGCCAATGTCACCATAACCGCAACTTCCTCAGCCGCAACGCAGATGACGGTATCTTCAACTAGCCTTACCTTTACTCCGTATAATTGGAATATTCCTCAGGTAGTTACGGTTATTCCGGTTGCAGATGATATTGATCAGGCAATTACTCAATCTTTGACAATTAACCACACATCCGCGTCAACTGACACGAACTATAATACCGGAGCAACGATACTTGCCAGCGTGCAAGTGACTCTTACCGATACCGACACTGCGGGCATATCAAAAGATAGTACTGAAATAGATGTAACTGAGTTGGGAGCAACTGACAATGTCAGTTATTGGCTTGATTCAAAACCAACCGCGGATGTTGAACTTACTTTTGTAGGTTCATCTTCAGCCGGATTATCTTTTAATCCCACTTCCCTTACTTTTACAGAAGATGACTGGAATGTACCTCAATTTGTAAACATCACGGCTGTCCCCGACCGTATTGATAATGGTGATCGTGATGAATTATATTCCCACTCAACTACTACATCAGCCGCAGAGTATGCGGGAGTGCTTCCGGATGATGTTTTGGCTCATATTACTGATGCGACTATCGATGTAGCCGGAGTAATGCTCAGCAAGGCAACCCTCAGTCTCACTGAAGGAGGAGCTTCGGGAACATATACGGTCGTATTAAATACGAAGCCGACTGCCAATGTTACTATCACGCCAACCGCATCCTCTTCTGCCGATTTGACCGTTTTACCCGCAACACTTACCTTTACCAACGCGAACTGGAATACCGCTCAAACCGTTACCGTTACGCCAGTGAATGACAGCGTGGACAATGTAACCGATACCCGCGACGTGGATATTGCAAATACGAGCGACTCAACTGATACTAATTATGCATCAACCGTACCTATAAGCGGGGGTACTACTCCCGGGAATATTGTACGAACGACCATAACCGATATTGATACTGCCGGCATAGTCCTAACCGAAACCGGAGGGTCAACTTCCATCATCGAAGGAGAAACAACGGATACTTACACCATAAATTTAGCCAGCAAACCCCTCGGCAACGTCATCTTTGAATTGACTTCAACCATGGAGGCAACAACTGCCGCACGATTTTATACCTTCACTCCTTCCAACTGGAGCGTGGCACAAACCGCATCCATAAGTGGCATTGTAAACGGTATAGCTGAGGGTACCCATAGTGCAACCATCATACATACTATTTCCTACACCACCGCGCATGACGTCAAGTACGCGACCGGTTCAGCCGCGGTACAAAATGTAACCATATATGACACCGATGTTCCCGATATTGTTTTGAGATTGCCAAATGACGTTATCAATATCGCTGAAGGAGGAGAGTCCGACTTGTACTATGTTAAACTCAAGGTTGAACCAACGGCGACGGTCACAGTGAATATTGACGGCGGCACCGACTCAACCGCGTCCCCGTCTTCGATGGTTTTTACGACTTCCAATTGGAATGTGGAACAAATCGCTACCGTCTCGGCAATAAATAACTATACCGTGGAAGATGCCCGTACTTCGACAGTGCTTCATACCGCCTCATCATCTGATCTTGGGTATGATTTGATAAAAGAATACTTAACCGTAAATATAGCAGATGATGATAGCACTTCACCCGGGGTACAAATAACCCAAACGGGGGACTCGACCACCGTCACTGAGGCCGAACCTGAAGATACCTACACAATGGTACTGACGAGCAAACCAACGGCGAAGGTGAAAGTAAAAGTGCTGGGAAATAACGGGGAAGCGACCAGTTCGGGAGCTCTGTTTACCTTCTTGACTACCAATTGGGATACACCTCAAACTGTACATGTGCTTGCAAAAGATGACAGCAATATTGACGGAACGCAAACAACCACATTCCAACACATTGTAACATCAACTGATCTGCACTATAACGCCATATCCGTTGATGATGTCACTATTACCGTGAATGATAATGACGCAGTATCCGCCTCAACTGCCAAACCGCAGAGTTGTTCGGCAACTCCTCCTGATAATTGGCCAAGTTTGTTCCAAATCAACACGACCAATAATTCCGCGACGCTCTACTTTACCCCGATTCGGGATAACATTTCCTATTATTACGTCGCATACGGGTTGACCTCCGGCGATATCAGATATGGAGTGAGCTTTGATCAGGGTTCATACGATGGCGTATTAAACTATACAATTTATTCTCTTGCATCGGGAACGAAATACTACTTCAAAATCCGTGGCGGAAACGGATGCGCGACCGGGCCATGGGGCAATGAAGCCAGTGCTACCACCACCGCCTCAGGAAGTGCCGCAGTACGGACGTATTACACGCCAGCTTCATCCTATGCGACCACGTCTGTATCAAGTGGGTCTTCATCGGGTGGGAGTTCGTCATCACATCCTCAATTTACCTATAACTTATATCCGGGATCCCGTGGAGCTTTGGTGAGATCATTGCAGGTTTATCTAAATAGTCAAGGATTCACCGTGGCCCAAAGCGGCGCAGGAAGCCCGGGAAATGAGACAGATCTTTATGGTCCTCTCACTGCCTCCGCTGTCCGAAGATTCCAGGAAGCCCATTACTCAGAAATCCTCTCCCCGCTTGGATACTCATCCGGCACCGGAATACTTGGTCCTTCAACAAGAGCGTATATTAATTCACACTAAAGTATGAAATCCCATCTTTATCACCTGCAAATAAATATCGATTTTAAAAATGTTTCTTTTTATAAAAACCTCATGGAGTTTATGGGATGGAAAATTATCTTCGAAGATAAAAATGCGGTAGGTTATAAAAGTGGGGCAAATGGAGATGTATGGTTTATAAAAACAGGGAAAAATAAAACGGTCGATTATGACGCAAAAGGAGTCAATCATATTTCATTTCGGGTAGATAAAATGGCGGACGTAGATAAAGTAAAAGATCACCTGGAAAAAAATAAAGTAAAAATGCTTTTTGACACCCCTCGCCACCGACCTGAATTTTCCTCTTCAGAAAAAGAGACTTACTATCAAATCATGTTTGAATCCCCAGACAAAATTTTGTTTGAAGTAGTTTATATTGGATTAAAAAATACTGTAGAAGCTGTTAATTATAAAAAAAGAATAGATTTTGAAGTAATCGCCAAAGAATTAGGGATATAAAATAATGGAGCTGTAGTGGAGCAATTTATTGCTCTAAAATGTCCATTAAGGTGCCATAAATGGCACCACTACAAGAATTAAAAATCCCCCCATTTTTCCTGAGCTATTCCTATATTCCATGCGTATTGAAGGGCGTTAATCAATTGAATCTCTTCTACTAACCCCTCATCGATTTCTTTTTTAAAACGTTCAATAAATTCAGATCTGCTTTTATCATCAACCTCTACCCCATGTAAACCATTTATTCTATTTATGGCAACGTCAGCCTTATCAGCGATTGCTAACACTATTTGTGCTTGCTCAACAGTGCTGTATCCAACTCTTTCTTTTGCCGCTCTTGCATCATCATTTAAATTGTAATCAGGATACTCGATTCCATTTTTTCCAAATCTATGATGACCTCGTATGATATCTGCTACAACTTTACTATCTTTGGCAACCATCTGAGCTCCTGTGTAAGGATGTTTTCCTATCAACCTATTTTCTTCATCACTTAAAGGCTCTGTTTTGTTAAGTATTTCAGGTGAAATGTATAATTTTCCACAATCATGTACAAATCCGGAAAGAAAAAGTTCATGGGGATAAATTTCAAACTGTTCCCCTGAAACTCTTCTCGATATAAAATCTTTCCATAAAGCATAAGCGATAAACCCAGCTCTTACTGAATGTTGATATATATTTGTATTATGACTACGAAGTTTGCCCATTATTTCCACCGTCCACAGGGGCAACAACATCTGCTCATTTTTCATTCTTACCGTCTCAGGAGGCGCCATAAGGGTCTATTATATCATTCATGCGCCATATGAAAATACGAATTATGCTTTCTTTTGCTTCTGAATGGAAGCAACGATTTCTTGAAAGAAGCTCTGGGTCAAATCATCCAGAAATGTGTCTTGCTGGCTGTTTGCTAATAAATCTTTAATGTTGCCCTCTGATGTAATCGCATCGATAACCTTTTGAGGCTCCCTATATTGCCCCCCACACTTGCCCAAACCATAGTACTGTGCAACATCATCTCCAGAATCACCTCCTGAAAATTCTCCAATAATAAACCCAAACCCATTGGCAGATAAATCATGTTGAAGTACAGAAACGACATCGTTAGGGTAAATGTTTCTTGCGCTCATATTTTGCAGTAACGAATTATGGATAAATTTTTTTAATGCTACCTCATACTTATTTAATATTTCAGATTGCATCATGGAAGGAATCGCTTCCATTGCCAGTGTTTTTAAAAAATGACGTAATCTCCCTATTCTTATTACTTCATCCTGACCTGTTTTAGGAACCATTAAGGTTGTGTATAAAATGTGGCCAGGAACTATTATTTTTTTAGGATCAGCGAATTTAAATAATTCCTCATCGCTTAAAAGGTTATCGACTGCAGAAATTGCGAGAGCGTCGCCAGAAAATCCATTTGCTTTTTCTTTTTCAGTGTTTGCGGCAGACTTTGCATTTCGTAATCCCCACGACTTAGATGAAACAAAAACTAAATCTCCCCATGAGAGTTTTTGATTTAGACTCCTTTTTTCAGAAGGTGACTGGATCTTAAATGCTCCATCTTGTGGAATTGTTGGCTCTTGCATATGTTTATCATTCTACCAAACTACTCATATACCACCACATCCATTCCGACGAAAGAATAATCGTAGACCTCCTTTGCCGCGCCGATGTCTAAAGAAACACAGCCACCCGTATGAGGTGAACCTATGAATTCACGCGGGCGCTGTTTGCGCTCCCCTTCCGCATACCAATAAGGTAGCTCATGGATGCCAAAATAGGCATCCTGCCCACCCGCCCAACCATAGTAAAACGCCATCCAATAGGGCATATACACGTTGTAAATATCCGAATATCCCTCAAGTGCCTTATTCATGATTTTAAAACGACCCACCGGCGTTGGATAATAGAGTCCCGTTGAAATAGGATAGGACTTTAACATGACACCCTTATCAAATAAATACATTTTTTGTTTTACGATACTGACTTCTATATATCGATCCGCAATTTCCCCATGCGTAGTGGTCGAATCTGTTTCTGTTAAAGGTACCGTGGTCGTCTTTGCCAACAGGCTATCGCCTATGACTCCTTTGGCGCGGGATAAAAAAGCAGATAGCACATCTTCCTTCAATGCCTTCATATCTATTTTGGTATTGCGGGAAAGATACGGGTCAACTTTGGCCTCGATAAGATAAGTCAGACGATCTTCGCGTGGATTGAAAGCAACTTCACCGTTGTTATAGGTAATATCAAAAAGCGTCTTGAGTTCATCAGTCGTAATGACCGCCTTGAATGTTTTACCGTCTACGTCAACGGTTATTTCAATCGGACGTGAAAAAATATCACTCAATTTTTTGTTTTCGGCAATTATCTTTTCCTGCTTATCTGTTTTAATTAGTTGAACAAGACGCGGCTCGATGGAGACGTCTTTCTCCCCAAAATGGAACAAAATAAGCGATTTGAGATGTTCCTCATCTATTTTATAGACGACCTCATTATCTTGGAGAGAAAGTGTTTTGCTTCCGTTATCGACCGCTATTTTGTCCGGATTTTGGGTAAAGTCAAATCGGGTTCGATCGATAAAGTCCGTATAACTTTCTGTAAATATAAATCCTGGTAAAACCATTTTCTGACCATTTAAACTGCGAAAAAATGCAATCACATTATGGGGAAAAGAAAGATGATTACCCTCAAATATCACTCGCTC
Organism: uncultured Gammaproteobacteria bacterium; assembly: GCA_964364765.1. Taxonomy (GTDB): domain Bacteria; phylum Patescibacteriota; class Microgenomatia; order UBA1406; family GWC2-37-13; genus YC2-FULL-38-9. The sequence continues at coordinate 13,923 of CAYINK010000005.1, read as the reverse complement.
GGAAGCTAATTTATCGAGTAATATCCCCATCTGTTTATATTTCATTGGATAAGCCTTATCGTGTACTTGGATGTTAAAAGAGTATCCAAAAGACTTTTCTAAATAGGCTGAGATATCAGCCTTTCTGAAGAATGAAATATTTTTTTTACCCAAATAGGTCCCCGGATAGACCCGTTCAGAAAAGGAAAAATATGATACAATAAGTATCGCGCTAACAAGGAGGATAAGCGTAAAGAAGAACCCTTTTCTCATATAGCTATACGTTTATTGTATAGGCTTAAATTTCAAATCACAAATGTCAAATTTCAAATCAATTTTTAATTTTAAATTTATAATTTGAAATTGATTTGTTTATTTGTGGATTTGACATTTGAATTTTTTGTTGAGCACCCATAGCTTAATTGGATAGAGCAAAAGCTTGCGGAGCTTTAGGTTGACAGTTCAAGTCTGTCTGGGTGCACTTACTTAATTGGATAGAGCATCCCGCCACGGCGGGAAGGTTGCGAGTTCAAGTCTCGCCGGGGTCACCAAGCAATCTTCTTACCACGTCCCAACCGCGCCTCACTTCCTCGACCGATGTGGCTCCGGATTTGATGGTGGATTGATGTATCCCGCGTATTTCTCTAGACATTTCTTCCGCAACAATAATCGTTGTCCTCATTGGTATTTCTTGCCATCTTTTTTCATCAATCCTTTCGTTCGCACTACACACAATTACATCAGAATCAAGCCTCGATCCCTTTGCATATAAATCATCCCAATTGTGTTCAGGTTTAAGGAGAATTATTTTGTCAAATAATCCCGTCCTAGCAAGCAATGACGCCCTAAATTGCACGTCCATAAATAGAGTCTGGCCCAGTTTTATAGAAGATGTGTCATCGTCTATTCCCAGATAAAATTCGTATCCTGGTAGCTCTTTTTTCATGAGAAGAACTGTTTCTAATACTGCAGGTGTGGGAAACCCATTAAATCTGCCATGCATAAGGATTCTCAGCTTGTCACTAGGGGGTTCAATGTCCTCTAGATCAACAAATCTCTTGCTTGCATATCCTTTTTTTATAAGTGGAACACGGTCTTTGTGTGATATCTTTTTTTTAATAACAGGCAGATCATCAGGGAGATTAAATGTTTGAAAATATTGCCTTATATTCTCCCGAAATGAGTCACTCGAATATAAAGTCGGTTGTGATAAACAATAACCGGCAACTGCGACTATCATGTAGTCAGGATAAAAATAGGGAGTTAATTGGCCGTTCAGTAAGTTTGATCGTATGGGTCTCCCTTTTGTCAGATTTTCACTTACTTCAGTAGATATAAGGAGTGGCCCCGCCTCCACAATTGGTACTCTGGACTCAAGCGTCATATTTGAGCCACAGTATAGGCTATCTCATGTATTCTGTCAATTATTTCTTCTTCTTTTCTCTCCTCTTTTCCTCTTTCAAAAATGCATTCTCGCCCAGGCTTTTGACAAACTCTTCCGTGACCGGAGTTGCAATCCCCCACAGCACCTCAAATATCGATTTAAAAGAGAGACTTAAGAGCTTACTTTTTATCATCACCCCCCACGCTTCATCCTCCTTTGCACAGACTAAAGCAACCCTATCCAAAAACACATACATATCTAGGTAGAGATTGAATTTCGATTTATCAATAAATCGAAATTCATGATATTGTATATATAAAGGTTCACGACCGTATTGATATGAAAGTACGTGCCGAGTCCAATCGTTGAGCGGAATGATGGTCTTAACTCTTCTTTGTTTAACACTATCTTTGACTTTTAAAGCCTGTGATACTTCTTGATTGATGAACTCTTTCCCCAATGTATCCATAGGCATGAGATGATCCCAAAGATATATTTCCACATTGGATGGGATACCTTGAATGAGGTTATACACACGTTTTACTCCCTCAATCCCCGGATAAAATGAGAAGTCAGCGTTCGGTTTCTCCCGCAAATGATCCTTTTTCAGGTTAACCAGGATATCTACCATATCCACGTCTAATCGATTCAACTCATCACGCCGTTTTACGATCATATCCCGCAATACGGAAGGGTTTTTAGCCACAATCCAGGTCTGTTGCTTTTCCAATCCCTGGCTCGTTTTTACGGTTATGAGCCCTTTCAAGGCTAAAGTCATCATCACATCATATACGGTTGTACGCGGTATCTTGGTCAGCCGCGCAAGCTTAAAAGGCGAGATTTCCGTGTGCTTAATAGCCTCAAGATAGATCACAATTTCATTATTGGTAAGGCCGAAGTCGGAGAGGGTTTTGTGAATGGGGCTCATAGATAATTACAAATCCACAAATGATAAATCCACAAATCAATCACAAAATTTTAATAACAAATGTTAAAACTTTTTGAGTTTTGATATTTGATATTGATTTGTATATTTGTGCGATTTGTCATTTGTAATTATTCCCATTCTACCACCGTCGTCACTGTCCGTCAACTTTGACATTAATAAACAGCTTTGATATGATAGCCTATAGTTATTATTTCTGTCATTCCCGCGTAGGCGGGAATCCAGGCTAAAATTACCACTTATGTGCACAACCGCCGCAAAACAAATCAATCATTCTTGGCACCTTTTAAAAACCCGCGACCCTGTTTCATGGATGCGCTGGGATGATGAAATCAAGCTATTAAATAGCAAGTCTGATAAATATAAGAAACTTATCATTCAAAATCCCAACCCAAATGAGGATGGGTATTATGGAGGAATAAATGAGAAAGGAGTTGCCTTCACTTCCACGTTTGTCCGCGTGGCAGAAGGCCAGATTTCCTATATCAGAAGACCCTATGTCCGCCATATTTTAGATGCGGGAACCGCAAAGGAAGCTGTTGAAATAATCAAATCTTTCTCTCCTCGTATAGGGGGTAATATGTTTGTAGCAGACGCAAAAGAATGTTACGGTATTGAAGGTGTACCCGATCAATATTTTGTGCAAAAAGTCAAAACATTCGAGGTTAAGACGAATCACTTTATGCATTTGCCCCATCAAAATTTGGGTTTCAAAACCAACCCGAAATTTAAAACTTGGTCTGAGGATCATCAAAAAAGAGCTGAAGAGCTCACCGCAAAAGCTAAAAGTCTTGAAGATTTTAAAAATATCCTTCGGGACCGAAAAAATGCCGACCGAAAAAATGCCATTTGCACCACGTCAAAGGAGGAAAAATGCTATACTCATTCCGCTTTTATTTTTGACACGAAGGGCAAAAAAGCATATTACTGTCAGGGCAACCCTCTGGAGAACGAGTTTAAGGAATATGGGTTTTATGCTTTTCGATGAATAATTCGATTTGTAATTACGTCATCCCCGTGAACTTGCCTGCCGGCAGGCAGGGACGGGGATCCAGTCTATAATTACAAAATTGAAATTTTAGTCTAGATTCCCGCCTACGCGGGAATGACGAGGAAGGATTTAATCTTATTCATTATTTCTTTTTCAAACACTTCCCACTTCTTATACGAATTTTTTATCATGTGTTTTTCAAAAGGAATGAGATGATAATATTTATGCCATAAATGATAGATATTGCCGATTCGCGTACAATAGAACTCCAGCATTTCCTTTCTTTTTTTTGCATCAGTCACTCCCGCCCGGTGAATACGCTGGATGTAGTTCTTTCTTCGGCGCTTCCAACTGATTTGAGGCTTTGTATCAATAAAAAATATGATAGGATGAAGCCCTTCATGTGCTTTAATATAAGCCTGTAAATATTGTTGCACAGCTTTAATCCCACAATAATATTCAATATATGCACAATGCAATATTCCCGTTTCCATGACAACTATTTTTTGGTTTCGATTTATATCTTTTATTTTTTTTATATCAGCATCCGTAATTTTTCTTTCTGTTTCATCATCAACATAGGCACCTCCTAAGTGGTTCTTGCTAATTATGGTAAAGGGGTTTATCTCTTTGATGAAGGGGATGTGCGGATATTTTTTTTCAAGAAGTTCCATGATCGTGGTTTTTCCCGAAGATTGAGGGCCGGCAATGATGATGAGTTTTGTTTTCACTCGCATTTGGTAAAATATAGCATGCATTTTGAAAAAAGTAAAAAGATACTGGCGATGTTGAAGGGTGCGAATCACATTTTGATCAATGTCCACCGCAATCCCGATCTGGATTCAGTCGGTTCCGCACTCGCATTTAAATATATTCTGGCCAAATTGGGAAAAAAAGTGACCATAATCGGCCCCCATCCGGTTGAACCTGCTTTTTTATTTTTACCCGGCGCAAGTACGATTCAAACGGTTGATTTTCACACTTTTGATTTTAAACCGCATGATTTATTTCTCATCCTCGACTCGGCAAGTGCTCAAATTGTGACAAGTGATCCGAAGCTCCCCCTCCCCTCACTCCCCCTCCTGGTCATCGATCATCATAAAGGAAACAATATCGAAGCAAACACAAAATTGGTTAAAGAAGACGCCTCCGCAACCGCCGAAATCATCTATTATCTTCTCCAGGATTGGAAGATGAAGATAACAAAAGACCTTGCGACCATTTTATTTTCTGCCATCTGTCATGACACCGTCTTTTTTAAATACACGGAAAATGATAACGAAACGTTCCTAATTATTTCTGACTTGATTAAGCTGGGGGCAGATAAAAACACCGTTCTTTTTCATATCTACAATAATTTGAGTTTTGAATTTATGAAACATGTAGCCTTTGTACTAGCGAAAATGAAACAAGAAAATGGGTTTGTGTGGACCGCATTAAGCCATGACGAATATAAAAAAATGGGTTGTCCGGTGGGCCTCCGTGAATATGTATCGGACCATTTTATCCAGAGTATAAAGGGCTCTCAATTTGGCGTGGTTATGATTGAGGAAGAACCGGGAAAATTATGCATTGGTCTTCGATCAAAAACAGGTCTGGATATCTCAATTTTTGCAAAAAAACTCGGTGGCGGTGGCCATTTGTACCGCGCCGGAGCAACGGTGTATGGAAAGGATTTTGAAAAAGTAATTGCTTTAATCCGCAACACGTACTGCAAATATGAGAAGGCGTTTGAGGGTCGTCCCCGCGGGCCAGCAGGTTTGTAAAGTGATAAATTCCCTATCCGTTTTTCTGGTCAAGTACTCAACTTGTGATGGGTCCACAATTCTTCTTTCAACTACTTGATATTTATATTTCTGGCCTTTATAAAAGAGATTAATCTCGTCCTGTTTTTCCAATTTATCCAGTAAATAAAATACTGCGTTGTAAGTACCTACATTCCAGAAATAGTCGGTTGAGTGAGCAAAAAGAAACACATGCCCGCCCTCACCGGGAAACGCAGTCCCCCATGCATGCCCCACGCCTTTTTTTAAAGCTTCCAGGTACACTTTCTCATTGGAAACGTCTACATTGGCGATGATGCGGGCATTGGCACCTATCTTGGGGATGACGACGGAGAAGTTCGGGTCCTCCGGCACTAACACCTCAAACGGTTTTACATTTAATAATGAGTTGAGGGCGCCTTTTGGCTGATTATTTTTCTGCAGGCGAAACACGGCCTCCTCTTTGCTTGATACAACAATATATTGTTTATTTGCCTGTTTCTCAATGAAGTAGCGGATTTCCTGCTGGACAGGCTGATAAAAGGTTTTTGCAACCATAAAAACGGAGGAAAGAATCAAAAAATTCCCGATCGTGCGAAGTATGAGAATCTTGACATACTCGGCTTCTTTTGTTTTTTTGAGGGGAGACATGTGTTTATTGTAGCAGAGTTTGTTTATTTACAAATTTGTTATCTGTTCTGAAACTGTTTGTTGTTTCTTAAATTCGTCCATAACCATATCATAAATACAATGGACATTTTCTTTTTCAAGTGCGCGTTCATTTAAAACATCAAACACTTGACCAGGCCTTTCAATGAGTGCATGAATTTTCGTCTTATCAATTCCCAATCCCAGCATCATATTCACAAGTGATGATGTTCCGGTATCCTTATCTCCATAAGTTAGAACTAAATCACCTTCCCCTAATACTTTTTGTAATGAGTCCTGTTGATCTTTTTCTGTCACTTTTTTTCCATCAATACTTAGATTATTAATACTTGATCTTTTCACAAGAGAAATTTTTATTCTTTTTTTTGGAACACCTTCTATGTCATCCATTGCAGATAATGCCTTATTAAATTCTTGAAGCATATATTCATCATCGTCTGTCCCGCCTTGGCCAACAAGTACAATATTCACAGGTTTATTAGCTTGTTTTGTCTTTCCTACCATTGCAACTTGATTTTTTATCCATTTTATTACTAATTCTTCAGGAATAACAACATTATGCTTAATTCCTAATTTTTGCGCCATGTCATCAAAATCTTTGCGAATCCCTACGGTTCCTCCAAGTTCAGAGGTATTGCCTATTATTGCATTTATTTTCTTCCCTTTTAGTGCGTTAGGATTTTTTTCAACTATTTTATTTAATACAGTAGTTATAGTAAAGGGATCAATTTGTGCCCCCGACCTCATTCCATAAAACAAGGCATTGTCAGGATTCGTACATGCGAATGTGATTTCATCTGCACGATCAAGCCCAGCAGCCTCAATAAATAAAAGGGGTTTTCCTGTTGTTGGTGCATGGCGTCCTGTGATTTCTGCAGGATTTTGTGCTCGTAGATGATATGCCATTTCTTGGCCATATGCTGGCGGGATTTCGGGATCTAAATGAACACCAACTACTGGTCTATTTTTTTGTTTTGGAGTACCCAATGAAATTGCAATATCAGATATTATTTCAGAAGGACCAATGAGTGCATGCGAGGGTTTTTCTTTCGTTCTTAGCGGCTCGATTCCTTCACGTAACCTACCCATTCTTCGATTTTTCCTCACAGACATATTTATTCCTTGCGCTAGGATACCCATACCCAAATCAGCTGCCAGTGTGCCTGCCAAAGTAGCTCTTCCTTCAGGAGAAGACAACATCTCAAATAATCCTTGTTCTTGTGCTGGAGCCCATACAGGAAGATTCAGCGCACCGGAAATCATGTGATCAGCAAAATCTAGGATTCCATCAGATTGTGGAGCGTTTGCTATACCTAATAATGCTATAACTACAAGTGCAGTTATGTAAGGAGTTCTATTTTCATTTAAGTGCTGTCCAACTCCATGAGCAATTGTTTTTGCTCTGTTTATTCCATTAGATATTTGTTGTTTGAGTCTATTTTGCCCTTGACCATCCATATGTCTGGAATTATATCATTATTATAGGATAATATCAAGCAGAAACACGTGTTTGAAGACGCCTGTGCCAAGGGGGAGACTTGTTCAATTAGGCCTTTTGTGCCCTCAGACAGACTTGAACTGTCAGTCGCCCCGTTAGGACCGGGGTGCATTATCCAATTATGCTATGGGGGCTTAGAATTAAGTAATTATTATAACAATTATAATTGTTATAACGGTTATAACTTTTATATTGACCTATTACGATAAGCCAATCGCTTCTTCAGGAGATTCTCCCGAAACCCGCCTCTTTTAACAAAATCCTCCTCAAGCCAGCGGAGCTTTTGGTCGAGAAGTTGGTTGGTTTGGTTGATGAGGCAGATCATGGAGTTTGCCGCCTGTCCTGGATTCAGAATATAATCTTTATAATCGTTATAACTATTATAACGGTTATATACAAGAGCCCGTACTATTTTTGCCTGAGTTGAATCTTTTGACCAGAGAATATACTTTTTCTGTCTTAAAAAATCCTGATAATCGTTGAGAAGCTCCTCTAAAGATGCTCGTGCAACGCTCACCAACTTTATCTTACTCTCGATACTTTTCTCCATGTAACCTTCAGCTATATTTTGTTTACCCGAACGGGCCGCTTGTACCATCTGGTCGGTAGTACGAGATCTTTTATCAATGTAGCGATCACAGAAATCAACAGTGAAGTCGTACACAATCTCCGACTGCCGATAAAAAGGAAGTGTCTTGTAACCACCAATCATAGATGAGTTATAATTGTTATAATGGTTATAACGATTATAACAGTTATAACTCTTATAAAAATTATATGTTCATAGTCATCGAAGGCATCGACGGGGCAGGGTGTGAGACCCAGGGAAAACAACTCGTTAACTCGTTAACCCGTGAACCCGTTAATAAAAAAGCACAATTGATTAAGTTTCCCCACTACGATACCCCCGTGGGCAAGATGATCAAAGACCACCTGTATCTAAATCAGAAGATGCCTGTCAACGAACAATTTCTCCTCTATACACTCCAGTTTATATTTGATGCACCCGAGATAAAAAAATCTCAAACTCTAAATCCTAAATCCCAATCAAATTCCAAATCTCAAATTTTAATTGCTGATAGATACTTTACAACAACGCTTTGCTACCAAACTCTCGAAGGATTTAGTGAAGAGTACGCGCTAAAATATGCCGAGCAGTTTGGTATCGTGAAACCGGATATGGTTTTCTTTTTAGATGTTAAGCCGGAAACGGCGATCAAATGGAAATACGGAGAGGACAAAGAAAAGAACTTCCGCGAAAAGGATCATGAGTTTATAAAAAAGACGTACGTGAAATATCAAGATCTGATCAAGAGACAGGTCTGGACAAAATGGGTTCGGATAAACGGCGAACAACCGAAAGAAAAAGTGACACAGGATATACTCAAGTATTTGTTATAATCGTTATAATTATTATAACGGTTATAACCGTTATAACCCTTATGGAAAAGACACTTATAATACTAAAACCTGATGCAGTCAAGCGCGCGCTCGTAGGTACTATCATCGAAACATTTGAAAATGCAGGTCTAAAACTTCTCGCCGGCAAAATGCTCCAACCTGAGGCCGATGTAATCAAGAAACATTATCCGGGGACTCTGAAATGGATCAAGGAAATGGGGGAAAAAACACTTTCAAGTTTCAAAGAGTCCGGGGTTGACGTGAAGAAAAAAATGGGCACGGATGATTCTGCCAAGCTGGGACAATTTGTATATGACCGGCTTATCAAGTACTGGCAAGAGGGACCGATCATCGTCATGGTCTGGGAAGGACCAAATGCTATCCAAATTGCACGCAAATTACGAGGTCATACTATACCTTTACTCGCTCAAACTGGTACCATCCTTGCTCAATACTCTTTTGACTCATCCACCCTTTCTTCAAGCCTTGATCGAGTGGTGAAAACATTTATTCATGCATCGGGATCGGTTGAGGAGGCGGAGCGGGAGATCAAATATTGGTTCCCCAATGAGAAATTTAAAACATACGAACGGGAAGTTGATAAATTATATTTATGAAAAAACAAAAAGCTCTCCTCATAATCAAGCCCGACGGCATACAGCGTGGTCTCTGTGGCGCTATTTTGAAACGTTTTGAAAAAGTGGGACTTACTATTATTGGTTTTAAATTCATGAATGCAGATTCTGCGACTGTGAAGGTTCATTATCCGGAGAATGATGTGTGGTTCACTAAAGTGGGACAAAGAACCCTCACGAACTATGCCAAAAAAGGTTTGGATGTAAAAAAAGTGTTTGGAACGGATGATGCCGTCGCCATAGGAAAAACAGTGAAACAATGGCTCATAACTTATTTCCAGGAGTCCCCCGTTCTTGTGGCCGCTGTTGAGGGATACGAAACAATTGAGATCGTCCGTAAGATTTCCGGAAATACAATACCAATTTTAGCTGTGTCAGGAACGGTTCGGGGAGACTTTTCACACGATACCATCGACTTAGCCAATGAACAAAATAGACCACTCAGAAATCTCATCCATGCCTCAGACGCAGTGGAAGACGGGGAAAAGGAAGTTGCTTTATGGTTTAAACCCGAGGAACTTTTTTCCTATAAGCGGGCAGATGAAGATCTCATGTTTCCTTGTGTCATTCCCGCCCCGTGTCGGGGCACGGGGTAAACTCCGGCGGGTTTACACCCGTCAGGGTGAATCTAGACTAAAATTTCAAATTTGTGATTATAGACTGGATCCCGGCCTTCGCCGGGATGACGCCAGCATTCGTTAAGATAATGCTTCCTTGAACGCCTTGTGTTTTTTTGCAATTGTTGAAACAACCAACTGAATTTCTTCGTACAAATGGCTTAAATCTTTGTTATTTTCGATTTGATAATCAGCCATTTCCATACACTTTTTTACGTGTTGGCCGTTCGTATTTCCTTCATCACGATGATCGCGGCTGTCCACCACCACAAAACTGTCCCAATCTTTGGGATCCCAGGGTTTGCCCCGCTGGATTACCCGCTCATACCGCACGGGACGTGTTGCGTCAACCGCAATGAGGACAAAATTCAGCAATGTTTTCAGATACTTCACTTCACCCGGATTGCGGATTCCTTCAATGATTACTTTTGAGCCTCCGTCTGCATGTAACATCGCAACTGCACGTTTGGCGAGGACTCCGTCTCCTTCTTTTGCCCGCAAATTATCACCAATATCCTGAAGCGTTTTACGGGTATATGAGGTAATTCCTTTAACTTTGAGCTCGTTGTGTACGATGTAGGAAAGTGAGAAGGAAACGAAGCCATACTGCTTGATGAAGTAATCGGCAACCGCGCCCTTGCCTGAAGCAAGAGACCCGACCAGGCCAATATATAATTTGGTTTTCATCACGTATAAGATTATCAGCCCTTTTTGAAATATGCAAGAACATGTCTTCAATGTCATTGCGAGCGAATCGAAATACTTAGAATGGAGCGCGGCAATCTAATCGATGAGATTGCTTCGTCAGCCGACGTACGTCGGCTTCCTCGCAATGACAACTATTCCGCCATTATGTTAAAATGGGCATATCATCTTATGTCAATTATTAACGTCGAAAAACTTACCAAGACGTTTCGTATCAATAAAAAGGAACCGGGTCTGATTGGTGCGCTTAAATCGGTATTCGTCCGGAAATATGATGATTTTTCGGCTGTTTCAGATATCTCCTTTTCTATCGAAGAAGGGGAACTAGTCGGATTCATCGGCCCCAATGGTGCGGGAAAGACGACTACTTTAAAGATGCTTTCCGGACTTCTCTACCCTACCAAAGGTGCTGTCACCGTCGCTGGATTTACTCCTTTTGAGAGGAAGAATGATTTCTTGAAAAAGATTTCCCTGGTGATGGGTCAAAAAAATCAGCTCTGGTGGGACTTGCCCCCCATGGAATCCTTTCTTTTGAATAAAGAAATTTATCAGGTACCGGATACTCAATTTAAAACCATTCTTCACGAGCTTTCGACTCTGATGGGGGTTGAAGACATCCTCCAAGTCCAAGTTCGCAACCTTTCCCTCGGCCAACGCATGAAATGTGAACTCATCGCTCAGCTTTTATATTCTCCCCGCATCTTGTTCCTCGATGAACCGACGATCGGACTCGATGTGGTTATGCAAAAAAAACTCCGCGACTTTATCAAAGAATATAATAAGCGTTATAGCGCAACCATCATCCTGACAAGTCACTATATGGATGATGTGAAAGAGCTTTGCAAACGGGTAATCGTGATTGACCATGGGAAGATTCTTTTTGATGGAGCGCTTGATGAGGTTATACAAACATATTCAAACTACAAGTTACTCTCCATTATCTTTGATACTCCCCCACCTCTCCATGAAATAAAATCGTTGGGAAAAGTTATCTTGCATGATGGACTGCAAGTGAATCTCGAGGTTGAACGTAGTAAATCAAATGAAATTGCCGCACACCTTTTAAAAACATACTCCATCGCCGATCTCAATATTGAAGAACCGCCCATTGAAGAAATCATACGTTCGTTATTTTCTGGAAAAAAACACGGCCATGTCCATCTTTAATATCATATTTCTCCATTTTCAGCAGATTTTAAATCATCGCCTACGATCCCTTGTCTGGTTTTTGATTCCTTTTGCCAATAATCTCACTTTGATTTTATTTTGGTCCGGAGCCATGAAAAACAGCTCCCCAACTGCAAACTGGACAATGACTTCAGTTACTACATATTATTTTTTACTAACAATAGCTGGGGCAATGCTTAGCTCCCATATTGAGGAGGATGTAGCTGAATTTGATATCCAACAAGGCGACTTAGTGAGATATCTCATCCGTCCGTTTCCCTACTATTGGATTAAATTTATCGAAGAAATCCCCTATCGTATCTTGCAAGGAAGTTATGGCATCATTATCATGATTACTGTTGCGGTATTCTTTGGTAAATTTATCTATCTTACTCACGATCCTATTATGATTTTTGCAACAGGAATTATGATTATTATGGCTTTTTTTATTTCCTTTACCATGAAAATGAGCCTAGGATTGAGTGCTTTTTGGTTTAAGGACAGCCGTGGATTTTTTGAGCTTGTAACGATTGCACTTATCATTTTCTCAGGAGGAATCATACCCTTGTATCTTTTTCCCAAAACTATTCAAACTATAGCTTATATACTTCCTTTTTCCTATACTGCTTTTTTTCCTATCATTGCTTTACAAGGACAGTTGACCTATCTCCAACTTTTTCAGGTTATAGGCATGCAAATATTGTGGTTTGGGGTTTTTATCTCAATATACAGATTTATGTGGAGTCAAGGTATTAAAGAATTTACCGCGTTTGGACAATAAAAAATGAAAAGATATTTTCAACTCTATAAAGCTTTTCTGCGCTTCAGTTTTTATAATTTTACTGCCTTTAGGGCTAATTTCATCAATGGTACTATTGCAACGGTTGCGTGGGGTATTTTTCAAATCATATGGGTTAATTTACTTACTCTACAGACTAAAAGTGCTTTTGGGTGGAGTAAAAATGAACTGATTATTCTTGCTATTTTATATGTCATTATCATCGGTCTTCTTCATTTCTTTTTTACCGGTAATTTTGATCGATTTTCACGTATTATTGATAAGGGAGAGCTTGATTTTATTCTTCTAAAACCGGTTGATTCACAGTTTATGGTGACTAACTTTATTCAAAGATATCCTAATTTGGTACGGGTTGTCATGGGAATTGCTTTTTTGTTTGTTTTTCTCCATATATCACATACTGTTATCACGCCTGCTGGATGGCTTGGGTTTACCATATTTATCATATTTGGCATCGTACTTCTTTACTCATTATGGCTATTCTTTTGTACATTTCTTATCTGGTTTCCAAGACTTACCAATATTATTGAATTTCTCTATGCTATAAATGGTTTGTCCCGCTTCCCCGCCGAAATGATACAGGAAGCAAGAAGTTTTATACTTCTTTTTATTCTTCCTTTTTCAATTGCGATTGCTACTCCTGCCAAGGTTTTGGTGCGAGGCACACTGAACGGGGAAGTATATGGTCTAATGTTTCTTTCGGTAGGTCTTTTTATTGCTTCGCGAATATTCTGGAAATATGCCCTTCGACATTATACCTCAGCAAGCAGTTAGCTGTTAGCTTTTAGCTATTGGCTATTAGCTAATGGCTAAAGGCTAGATACCATATATCCTTTGTATAAGACTAAATATCGGCTTCTCGAAAAACATGACGATAACCATGCCCGCAACCAAAAAAGGACCAAACGCAATCTTACTTTTCATTTTCTTTTTTTTCATCAGTAACAATACTATTCCAAAAAATGCCCCCAGTATAAATCCTAAATATATTGCCACAAAGCCTCCTTTTATTCCCAGTAAAAAACCCATGTTGAAAGCAAGCTTCACATCTCCAAATCCCATCCCCCGGCCCCGTGTGATAAGATAAAGGAATAAAATGGGAAGCATAGCCACTAATCCTTCCAACATCCCCCACATTACCCCAACAACCCCAATACTCCCCATAACCCTAAGAAATAATATCGATATAAATAAAGCAATTTGCATTTCATCCGGAATAATCTGATTTTTGAGGTCGATGAAAAAAATGACAATTAAACAAGACACTATGCTGAGATATATACCCAATTGTATAAAATTTGAAATGATGAAGTCATTCCCGCGTAGGCGGGAATCCAGGACGTTCTGGATCCCCTCCTTCGAGGGGATG
>CAYINK010000004.1:0-23649 GCA_964364765.1 uncultured Gammaproteobacteria bacterium | reverse complement strand
TTCCATCTTCCCAAGAATCTTGTTTCGTATAATCCGGTATGGAAATACAAGCCTATGACGGATAGTTGCAATAGATCTATTCCAGTATTTCTCTATATTTTTAGTGACGACCGTACTAGTATTCAATTTTTCCTCATCAGAAGAGTCAAACACACTATTTGGCGTTTTCATATTCAAGTGTCTTTTCTGCATATTTTATTGCAACACCGTCAAAATATACAGGCGCGGTTAGCCCTTTATCTACATTCAAAAAAACATGCATACCTAAAATATCGTCGGGAACTTTATAGGTTAAAGCAAGCTTTTCCCAATCACCACTGTTTTGATAATATGCACTTACATGTCTTGCTGGATCTATGCTGTTGTGAAGTAAAAGGTTCACCTTGTTTTTTATTTTATTGTCCGATTTTACCCATACTGAGACTGTTATTGTCTTTCCAAGCAAATAGTATAATTTATCACCGGTAATCTGAAACATGAGATGAGAATTTCCGGAATTTCCCGGCTTAGTCTCTACAGAACTTTGGCCATATTTCACCTTATCTTTTTCCATTGCTCTGGCAATTGTTCCGCCTTTGCCGGAAGCATACTGCCAGCCGTCGGGAGGCATATTATCTCCGCTGCTCCATGATTCAAAATTCCCATTAGTTTCACTATTTAAAATATTATTTACAATCTTATGGCATTACCAGCCCGGCCTCCATCAAATCCTTAATGCGAGGCTCTAAAACAGTTTCATCATCAAAAAGAGGCAACAAATCCTTATGTGCTATACCCTGCATATTAGAACCGCCGATCATCAATACTATCGCAAGCGAAGGAGATACTGCCTCTACGGCAGGATAGCTTAAAATATATGCGGAGGCAAAGGCAAAATGCAGCAGATAAACCGACAGCCAGTTTATCGTGGTAAAAGATAAAACAGGCGGCACAACAACAAGCCGCTCAAATCCAATATATCCAATTATAAAAAGAAACGGCAATATGATAAAAAGCAGGAACAATGCAATTACCCTTCTTTTGGGATACCACCAACGCCAAATAATTATATGCAAACCTAAACATACTGCAAAGATTGAGAAACTAATTAACAAAATAGTTGGGTTCATATACAGAGATTAAAGTTTAAGCTGAAAGAATTGCTACCGCCTTTAGCTTTGTGTTACAGCATTATCCCGTAGGATTACAACATCATCAATACTGCCTTTAAAATACCTCTCTCCATTTGCCAATTTCCCGATGGTAAGCGGCGTTAAGCCAAACTCAAACCCCTGATCAGCTTTTATCTCAGCAACCATCAAATCGTTAGCGTATGCCTTAATTATTCCTTTTTCTCTATCAGCAACCACGACAACGTGATTCCATTCGTTTAATGTAAGATTTAGAAATATATCTCTGCCATTGCAATGCCAAACCCACTTTTCACCACTGAAATCAGCCGACTGAATCGCAAAATTGTTTTTAGCATCATGCCCATTGTCCAGAATAACAGACAGTTCATTGCCATCTTTGCGTTCCGGCTTAACCCAAAATGAAATGGAAATAGCCTTCCACCCTTTGAAATTTACAGGTGTCTTGATATATGAATCTTTACCATTAAAATATCTTGCATTGCTAAAATGTCCTTCTATTGTCACAGTATTGCTCGATATTGCATCGTGTGTGCTTTTCATATCCTTAATTTTATCCTCCACACCATCATCCATAGTCCATACTGCATAGGCCTTTGATAATAATCCTTCCCTGCTTAATGGATCTTCTGTCTTAAATATAACCCATCTACTTATTACAACTGAAATAATTAATAAAACACTAATAACAGCAAATATAAATGCTATCTTAAATTTCATATTCTTACCTCCTTTTATTTTTATCCCTCCAATAAGAGGTCCTGTATTACGACTGTGAAGGAATAGTTCACTTGCATCCTTTTTCTCAAACTCAATGTACCTATTCTCCTCATTGCTTTTTCTAAAATTTATTACTATGAAGAAGAATACGAATATCCAGGAGATTATAGAAATAATGTAAGCAGCCTGAAAACCTGGCACAGCGTACGTGAATCGTATAATATGTTTCCCCGCGGGAGCGTTTATAAATCTAGTCCCGATATAGGCTTTATAAATCGAAGTCTCCTTTTCGTCAACATATGCTTTCCAGCCTTTACTATATGAATCAAGAAGGACAAAATATGCCTCTTTGTTTGATGACATCTCTATCTCAATCAGTTCCGGTTCATCTTTTTTGAACTGTATAGAATAGACCAGATTTTCATTATTTTGATTCTTGATGATTTTATCAAAATTTTCATCTGAAGTAGTGAGGATATTTGTCAAGGATAAGCCCTTCATTGCAATATCATTTTTTAAATAATTATATTCATCATTATAATTATTAAATTTCATAATAGCATCCGTTAAAAAAACTCTCGGCGTCTTTGAATCCTCTCTCGCAAGGATTTCTTTATACAGAGGATTATTGTGAATGTTTGGTTTTATAGTCACAGATGAACCAAAGTCAGTATTTAGACTTTCTCCTCTTTTTTTAATATCCGCGTGCTTGTATTGTCTAAAATGCTGTTGAAATCCGAACTCAGGATGAATCGTGAGTTTGGAGTTATAAATTTCGTGAAAAATGCGTGCCATGTTCTTGGGGATATCAGAATTATACAGTCCGACAGTATTTAATCTTTGTGAAAATGCCGGTAAAAACTTATAATTATATTCTACGATATCAAGCCAATCTTCTATAATATTTCCAACAAATATTCTTTTAAAATGATTTTGTTCCTTATTGTGAGACTGAACAAATTTTGTATTTGTATAAGCTTCATAAACAGCGTATCCCTCATACGCGTTTTTGTTTTTCATGTTCTTCTTTACATCCTCAATCGATGTTGTTTCAAAAAACGCTGTACCATAATAGCTTTGTTTATCTCCTGGTATAAATAACGTTTTTATTGAATAAAATGAAATGACCACACACAAGATACTTACACAGTTTATAACTATTTTTTGAACAATAGAATCAAGGATTTGTTTATTTATTTTTTTAGCTAATATCGCAATAAAACGGATTAGAATATGAATTAAAAAAGAAACCCCTTCTAATATTAAAATAGTCAAATACGGTATTAAAGCTATATTGGCTCTTATAGACATCCAGGGTATGCCTATAATTTCATTTAGAAAATATATTCCCGTTTCTCCAACAAGTAAATATATAACTATCGTTAATATCAGCCAGGGCTTTTTTCTTCTGATTGCGAAACTATATGTGCCTGCAATAATAAAGAGGAAAATTAATCTCCCTAATATAAATGAAGGGGAGTTATACCATATAAAAATAGTTATTTGAGCAATATAGCAACCTGCAAATAAGGCAATTAAGCTAATCAGGAATTTACGATTATCACTGATTTCCTTAAGCAAAAATTGACTAAATAAAATTACTATAATAGCTGAAGTTTCAAATGATAACGCTTTTATGAAATATTTCGGATTATTGCTTAGCCAATATAAATGAAAACCTCTTCTTTCTGACATATACATCAATCCTAATAAAATAAGTTCTAATAAAGTAAAAGAGACAAAAGTAATAGTTGAATTTTTTTTCAATAAAATCCCGAAGTTCCATTTTTTCAAAACGAAATAAATGACTATATTAATAATAGACAAAACAATTGGTGCCTGATAGATCAGACTTTTAATTATCCATTTAAAAAACAAAGGATCTAATAATTTTAGTATATTAGTATGCATGGATACTCTTGGATTATCAAAAACAGCGTTTAAAAGAAAGGATAACTGCCAGGCATTTGTAAGGAGCATTAGAGTAATTGCTCCAAGGCCAAATAAAAAAAACTTTTTCATCTTATTTTTATCCGGCAATTGATAAATTCCAAAAACACTAAAAGATATTAGAACTAAAGAACTTTTATAGATTATATCCTCTGTTTTGGTTCCAAGAAATGAAAATGAAAATAGAATAGCAAAAGGGAGGAAGTGGCGCCAGGAGTTATTTTTGTCTTTATTAAGAACAGTAAACAAAATTGCAAGTGCTATCGGAAATAAAAAAAAAGATGTTGTAGAGCCTACAAATACTACGCTGTCTAGGTATCTGCCGCATGTTGCAAAAAGTAGAACGGGGATTAAGGCAACGAATTTATTATATCCTGAAATTCTTCCTGCATAATAGATAGAGAGAAAAGACAAAAATGTCCCCCCAATGGTGATAATTTTATATTTTTCTAAAGTAAATTCTGAAAATAAAAGATAAGGAGTAAACAATGAAACAGGCAATTGGTTCCATTGAATCGACATTCTACCTAATAGAGAAAAGGGGTTCCATTGAGGAAAAGAACCTTGCGACAGCCTATGATAAAAGTACCACATATTATCAAAAACGCCAGTAAAGTCCGGATAGTTTATAAATCTTGAGTGGTATATCTGGCAGAGATAAAAAAAATATGCAAAAAATATAATAATAAATACTTCCTGAATGATTTTTATTAAATAAGAATCTTTATTTTTAAGAGTTGACATTTTATTTGTATCCTTTTCGCTTTAAAAAAATCCATAATCCTAATAACATCACCCAAATCATTGCAGAAGCAATCGATGAAGATAAAAATCCTACAATGGGATTTTGCAATTTAAAATATAGTGGTACCCATTGTCAAGGGAAAAAACGATGTAAAGAAAGGGGAGGTTGTTCATTTTGGATGAGAATGGGTGTTCACGTTCGATGATAATCCGCAGTAGCGGGAGTACTGCCTTTTTGAAAGTGCGAAAGAGATCGTACCTTATCCCCAAGACAGAGCGAGAGCAGCAGTATCGACATGTTTTTCATGGCGACACTTCCTCCGGCTTGCAGAAGGTGATATTGCGGGCGGTGACCAGTGGGGTGAACACCCGGGAGATGCGGAGGGTACGTCCGAACGGACGGGAATTCTGCGCCAGTGAAGTGAGCCGTTAATCCGATAATTTATTAATCCTGTTATTTGCACCGTATTTTTTCATAAAAACACCACTGATTAAAAATAATGCTAATGAGAATGCCGCTACAATAGAAAGCCAGCAAGACTCGTAAAACCATGGAATACGGTATTTAAAAACTACAGTGTGTGTGCCGGCGGGTACAATGACTCCTCTTGTGCCGACATAAATCTTGTAGACGGGGGTTTCATGCCCGTCAACGAACGCATGCCACCCAGTATCAAACAGATCGAGCAGTGCAAGAACTGCTTCACGATCTGTGGTTACAGTCAATACAATGTTCTCCGGGGAATCTTTTTGAAACTGTATGCTATACTGCAATTTCTGATTTGATAAGTTAGTCATGGTATTCTTAAATCGCATGTCAGACGTTGTGCTCACATCCTGAAGAAGAAAATTTTCATTCTGTGCATTGCTGACAAGGTATGCGCGTTCATCTTCCCAGGTATCGAACTGCATAATCCGACCCGAAAGAAAAACACGCTGTGTCGGCGCATAGCTCATTGCGAGAAGCTGTGAATGAAGAGTATTAGAGATATCAATACTCAGAGTCGCCGATCCTGTGTAATCCTTATTCACTTCCTTGCCGCTTCTTTCACATTCCTCTTTTTTATACTGAGAATAACACTGCTGAAACATATGCTCTACATGAACGGTTAAATCGGAATTATAGGAGCTGTTAAACATTCTTCCAAGTTCTTGCGGGATGTCGTTGTTGTATAAGTAACGAACATTCAGACGTTCAGAAAAAGACGGAAGGAATGAGGTCGGAAAAGAATACCGTTTCCAAGAATCTTTCTGCTGTTCTCTAATCCGGAGCGTATTTGTGTACAGCTCATACAATTCATAACCGGCATATGTCGCTGGAGATGCTGCATTCCGCATAACTTCGGGAATTGGAGTGCTGCTGTATGGCCAGATGCCGGCATAGACTCCGGCAGGAGAAACGGGAAGAAATAAAGGCCTGATCGATAATGTTGCAAATAAAAAGCAGCAGGTGCCTGTTGCTATCAGCACGCATGATCGTACCAGGGTGCGGTTCGCTTTTCTTATCAACCGGCATAACAGCAGCGAAAGCCCCCGGACTGTAAATGAGATTCCTTCAGCAATGATTATGACTACCAGCGGAATAAGTATAGGGTTTGCCCTGACAGAAAACCATGGAATTCCAACAATGTCATTGAGAATAAAAACTCCCGATTCACCTATGAAAATATAGATGACTGGAATAATCACCAGCCAAGCTTTTCTGCGTATAAACGCAAAGCTGTAGGAGCCAATGCTGAGAAATACAAAAAGAATGACGCTCGACCAGAATGGAAGCTGCGGATAGACACTGACCCAGAAGGTGTTCATGATTTGAGCAATATATGATCCGGCGAGCAGCGCGGACAAAACGAGTAAATATTTCTCGCTTTTAACGGAATTTCTTTTCACGAGATAAATCGTTGCCGCAATGACTGCTGCAACGCAGAAAAATGCATAGAATTGCATTTCCGTCACTCTGGCAAGGACTGCTGTATCCGTAATTGCGCCCAACCAGGTGTAGTTAAACCCGATAATCTGCGTTCGATACATAAATACCATTACAATGTATTCAAGAGCGGCTATGACGATAAGTACCGGAATCGGCAGACGAAGGAATACGGTCTGGCGTTTTCGGTTCAATAGTTTCAGAACATAGAATAACAAAATATTTGTGCATGCAAGCAGCAACGGCGCCTGATACACAAGACTTTTCACGATCCATTTATAAAAGAGAGGGTCGATCAGCCTGTGGAAATCCAAATGAATTGAAATTCTGAAACTATTGAGAACTACGTTAAGCAGGATTGATAGCTGCCATGCATTCACCAGGAGAATAACTGCGGCGGTTCCCGCGCCGTATGTAAAAACGCGGATCATTTTCTTCATATCGGGCAGGCGGCTCACTCCGAAAACTGCATACGCAATCCCCAGAAATACAAGCGTATGAATCATATTCTCAAATCGCATATTGAGAAATGAGATCGCCAGCAGCAAGGACAGCGCGAGCCATTGTCTGAATGACAACTCACCCCTTTGAATCAGATAACACCAAAAAACACCGAATGCAATGTGAACGAGCGGAAGTGTCGCAGAAAAAATAATCATTGCAGTGATGGAGCTGAACCGCCCGGGCCACAAAAAAACCAAGAACGGTACGAGTGAAATGTAACGGTTATATTTCAGTATTCTGCACACAACATAGAGTGAAAAGAACGTAGCAAACGTACCTATAACACTGATGATTTTATATGCGCTTAAAGAAAATTCGGCGAACAGGAGAAACGGCGTGAATATACTAACTGGCACGGCGTTCCAGTTCGTTGCTATACGTCCAAGCAATGAATATGGATTCCACTGAGGAAACACACCTTCGCGCAGCTGATGATAAAAAAACCAGAGGTTATCAAATGTTACATGAAAATCCGCCATGGTCGGATTTTTGCTGTGATAAAGGTAGCATAGATTGAAAAAGTAAACGAAGAACAGCACAATGGGTATTTCCTGTAGTAGAAACACGTCGCCGGCAGTCAGCGGCTTCTTTGGAGGCACGATGCCGAATACAACAGCGAGGAATTCAACAACCGGATGCAGTTTTGCCAACTTGCCTTGTCTACCCATAAATCAATAACCCTTCATGAAATTCATTCACTCCTTCTTTTGTAGCCTGAACATAACGATATATCGTCTGCCTTAATGAATAATCCAAATTTCGTATCCATCTCTGAGCATGACACACATGTATTTCTATTCCATGAAATCTCTTTAAATACTCTGCAACAACAACTCCATCCCATCTAACTCGTTGTATTCCAAATTCCTTCGGAGACTTAGATAAGGCTTTATCTAACCTCTTTTCCAAGGCATTGTCAAACTGCGATGGCCTGCCTGTTCGCACTACATCTTCAATCCCTTTCAACCCTTTCATGTTTAACTTACGAATCCACTTAAACACAGACCAACGAGTCACACCAAATAATTCTGCTACATGGGTAGACTTCCAACCAGAAAGCAACAATAAACATGCCGCTATCCTGATGCCTATCCATGCACCACAAATGTCTTCTGCCATCATGAGTAGAGATTCTCTTGTTATTTCTGAATGTTTTATGGTTAATGCCTTCATCTATACCTCCGATAAATTCTATCGGAATTAGTATTTAAGAAATCGTAAAGGATGTATACTTATTTTTGTCGTTCACTATAATAAAAGTCCAATATTTACTGATTTGGCTTTATAACGAAAACTCTCATACCAGGGCATAGAATCGTAGGTAAATATCTCTTTACCAAGAAGCTGATCGTAATACAAAATACAAAAAATTGAGGCAATAACAAAAAACAAACCTTTGAATACTTTTGAATTATTGAACATATGGATTTCCCAAGCAACTACCAGGCAAGCCTTCCTCTCAACCGCAGGCCGTCAAATATCTTTAAAAAATGTTGGAAGGAAATGCGCGTCTCTTTTTTGATGACAGTGTAATAAAACAATTGCGCAAATTTCAGTAAAAACATAATTCCCAGAAAGCCTAACGCCGGCAGTTTTTTTATTGTCTTTGAAAATTTCTCCCCTGCGTTAAACCACCCGAGATTCTTGTCAGGCCTTGCGAATATGCTTTTAATTTTTTCGATATCGAAATAAAAACTGAAATAGCTGAATAATAGATCCCTTCTTATTTGAGCTTCCGTATTCCCTGCGGGAATATAGCTAAAAGGGATAGGCCGTAAGGGATTTTCAATAAAAGTGGAAACAGAGACAAAATTGTCATAGACACCCTGTATATTGAGACGGTTCTCTATTTTTGCTATTTCGTAAAGTTCGGTTCCGGGATACGGCGTGGCATTATTAAAGCGTACCATGTTCAGCTTGAGTTTCTTGCTAAGTTTCACACAATCCATTCTGTCTTCATGGGTATCTCCAGGAAGGCCATAGATAAATGTTGCGCTTACCTGAAATCCTATCTTTTTTGCCATCTCAACGGCACTTATACATTGAGCCACGGTTTCGCCTTTTTTTATGGTCTTCATAATTTTTTCCGACGCAGTTTCGAGACCGAAAAAAATACTGTTAAATCCAGTATCGTATAATGCCTTTAATATGGAAGGATCGACATTATCCCCTCGTGCCTGGAAGCTAAAAGTCATCTTTTTATGCCATCCTTTTTTCCTGATATCATCGACAAGTTTGTAAACCCGATTTTTGTTAACCAGAAAATTATCATCATAGAAACCGATGTGCGTCTTACCATACTGATGGTGAAGAAGGTCCAAGGCATTAATAATAGCCTCAGTAGAGTTATATCGGTACTTTAACGCAGTAGTGACTCTATTGCTGCAAAAAATGCACTTATAGGGGCAACCGCGTGAGCTCATCACAAAACCAAGGTCGTACTTATCGGGACTGAAAATATGGTATGGAAAAGGTGGGTAGCTATCTATATCTTCCAAAATAAAATCTTTTTTGTTATGAACAACCTTACCCTCTCTTCTATAGGAGATGTTCCCTATATGAGAGAAATCTTCGCCAGCTTTGATGCACTTATATATCTCAACAATCGCCTTTTCACCCTCGCCTCTCACCACAATATCTATATGCCCATACGAGAGCACTTCATCCGGCATGGCAGTTGGGTGCACTCCACCGAACACAACGACCGAACCTGGATATAATCTTTTCAACTCTCTGGAGAGCACAAGCGAACTCTTTAGTCCAGCCGTCACGACACTAAACCCGAAGATGTAAGGCTTTTCCATACAGGCAACCTTATTGCGCACTTCCGACAGCATGTCGCCTTCAACCTGTTCATCAATAAAACTTATCTTAATCCCTTCCTTTTCAGCGGCCGCAATAAGACACCCAACACCCATAGGCACAGTTATTGGTAAAAATGACTGAAATATTTTCAGCGTATCTTTTGAAGATGAATTAATCAAAAGCATTCTCTTATCTCCTTCTCAATTTAATAACAAAAATTTAAACAAGCTTATTCAAAGTTTATTCTTTCTTTCTCTATTACCAGCGGTCTGTCTTTAACCTGTGTATAAATACTGCCTATATATTCACCAATGATACCTATAAAAAACAACTGCACTGACGTGAAAAAGAAAAGTCCTATAACCAATGGGGCTATCCCAACTGTAAGCTCGTACCAGTAGAAAAACTTATAAATTAAGTATCCTAAAGCCACTATCATGCTCAAACAACCCATAACAAAACCTATAAAACTAGCCATCCGCAGAGGAACCTTTGAATGATTGACAAAGCCGAGCATTGCTATATCGTATAAGGTATAAAAATCATTCTTGGTAATACCCCTTTCCCTGGCAGGTTGTGTATATTTTATCTTTACGGCTTCAAAGCCTATATCGGCAATCAGTCCCCTGAAATAGGGGTAGGGATCGTTTATTTCCCTCAAAATCTCGATTATTCTCTTGTCATAAAGACCAAATCCAGTAAAATCCTTTATCATTTCAACTTCTGAGAGCCTATTAATAAGCCTGTAATAAATCTTTCTTATATTAAACATAATAAGAGACTCTTCACTTTGTTTCTTTACCCCGACAACTATTTTGTAACCCTCTTCCCATTTTTTTATAAAATCCTCAATCATGGAGGGTGGGTCTTGCAAATCCGCAACAATTGAAATAACCGCATCCCCTGTGGCTTGAAGTAACGCATGATATGGTGAGCGGATGTGTCCGAAATTTCTCGCATTAACGATTATCTTTACATTTTTATCCTCTTTTGCGATACACTTTAATATCTGAACTGTCTTATCTTTGGAAGCATTGTCTATAAATATATGTTCATATCTGTAATCTTTCAGGTTTTCGAAGATTAACTTAACTTCCCTATATACGGCCTCAACATTTTCTTCTTCATTATAACAGGGTGTAACTATACTAATAAGTTTCATTTGATCTCCTTAAAAACTAATGTCTTGTTCAACCAGAACGAGATGCAGTCCATCGACAACAGAATGGCTGCCCCTGCAATAATAGACTTCTATACTGCCCAAGTCTTCACATTGCGCCGCGATAGCCCGTAACATATGAACTATCCTCCCTGCATTATTGAGAGCACCATTCCTCCTCCGGACATGCCACAGCCGCGACAACAACTGGTGGAAGAACAAACCGAAGTCAAAACATTGCCACCGTTTCCTGAACAATACTATCCAATGAAGTAAACTGCGGTGTATATCTGATTTCCCTTGCCCTTTTACTTATAGAATAATAGTTATCCTTACTCCCGGTTGCCGATGAACTTGTAAATCCTTTATTTATTATATACTTAAGACCGTATTCTTTCTGAAAATATTCAATTATTTCAAATTTTGAAACTGGCTTCAAACTGTAGACATCAAAAACATCATTCAACCTATATCGTTCAATACACTTATCAAGCAATTCAAAAAGATCCTTCGGATGAACATAATCTCTAACTATATTATCGGGTCCAGTAATGAACTCCTTATTCTCTTTTGTACAAGAAATAATTTCGGTTAGCAAAAAACGAGATTTCAGATCAATGAATCTGCTGAAATAACCAAAGACTCTTAGATCAACTATATTCAAATCTTTTAAAGCCCTGTGTTTGACCTCAGAATTAAGTTTTGTAATTCCATAGTAATCAGCCTTAGTGATATGGTTTATATCCCATTTTGAATATGTTGATTCATCAACAGGAACACTGAAATCCGTTCCATAAACAGCACCACTGCTAAAGTTTATATAAAGCGTATCAGTATGATCATTGATGTAATCCAGCACGAGGTTATCAAATTGCTCGATTAATCTAAAATAAGATGAAACCCTCTCATTGAAGTCCGAAGCACTACTCATGCCAATACAATTGATAATAACATCGTATCTCTCTATGCTTAGTTCATCAAAACGTTTTAAGTAAAAAGTTTCTTCACATTCGATGCTCTTGAGAAATTCACGTAAGCGATCTATTGAACGGGCAAAGAGGAAGAGCTCGTTATTCTCTTTCTTGTTAAAATTATAGATCAATCCCTTTGCAATGTGGCTGGTAGCACCAAGGATGGCAATTCTCATAATTTTATCAAACCCTACTGTAAGTTAAAGAGTCCTTACTATATTCCTTAAACCACATTACAGACCTTTTAAGAGTTTCATCAGTATCTACCGTTATACCTAACCCCAAACTATCACGGCATAATTTAACATCAGGGATAAACTTAGATTTGTCATCATTCATATATTGGATTACAATTTTCGATTTCGCGTTTGAATAGTCGATTATCTTTTCTGCTAATTGTTTTAAGCTAATCCCATGTGGACTTCCAACATTATATGCCAATCCAGGTTTTCCGTCTAACAAAATTCTAAGGAGCCATATAGCCATATCACTTGGATACATATAACTTCTTACAGCTTCCCCATTTCCAAGGATACGAACATTATAATTCATTAGGGCATCTCTTATAAAATTATTTACCGCCCACGGCTTATTAAAAGATTGATATGGACCTATAAATGAGAATAGGCGCGCGGTTACTATGGGGATCTTGTATAAACTCCAATAAGCGCAACAAATGGTTTCTGCATATCTTTTTGATTCAGGATAGATTGATGTAATAGTATTGCAATCTATTGCTCCCATAAAACTTTCGGAGACAGCCTCTATTTCCAATGGTTGCTTCCCATATATTTGACCGGAACTAATATTTAGAATTTTCTTCAAATTGGGAAGTTTAAATGCAGAATCTATGACTGACAAAGTGCCTTTTGTTATCGTATCCATGACGCCAATAGGATCTGAAACATGTTGCCTGTTATCGGGAGTTGCCGCTGCATGAATTACATATGCGACATCGTTTGGTATCTCAATAAAACCTCTCACATCTCTTGAAACAAGTTTTATATCCTTACGCAAAGCTATGTGTGGACCCGTCTGTTTAAAATTCTCTGCATTCCTCGAAACTAAAATTAAGGTAGTATTAAAATTAAAGTTATCATTTAAAAAAGTTATTATTTCAGCTATCCAGGTACCTACAAAACCAGTACCACCAGTAATGAATATCTTTTCATTTTTAAGCATTTCGAGGTCAGATAGATAAATATTAAACACCTCTTCGCAATCTCTTTTTATTATTTCCAGCAATTTGCTATTCATTCTGTCCCTCTTTCTGCTTATTGCTTAATTGTAAGGCAACCTCTACTATCATATCTTCCTGTCCAGCAACAACCTTCCTTTTCCCAAGCTCAAAAAATATATCCCTTGGATCGACATTGTATTCTTTGGAAGCTCTCATAACATGCCTTGAAAAACCAGAAAATACCCCTGATAATCCACTCACAATGCTAATACCTTTAATACTTGGTACAATTTCCATGATCTTTTCTTCAACAATTTCGGCAGCATCCAGTACTTTATATAGATCAATGCCTGTTTCGTAACCCATCTTCCCTAACACTGCTATAAGTACCTCTAGTTGGGCGTTTCCAGCCCCAGCTCCAAAGCCACAGGCAGATGCATCTATAAATTTTGCCCCTGCTTCAATTGCAGCAATAGAGTTAGCGATAGACATCCCTAAATTATTATGGGCATGAAAGCCTACCGGAACCTTTAAGTGTGCGACTAAATATGAGATCCTTTCTGTTACATCATAGGGAAGATAAGCCCCTGCGGAATCCATGATTATAATACCTTCCGCACCATATGTTTGCATCTTTAGCGCTTCCTCAAGTAATAATTCTTTGGAAGCCATATGACTCATCATAAGAACGCCATATACTTCTTTACCTTTTTCTCTGGAATAGCTGATATGCCGCTCAGTAATATCAGCTTCCGTACAATGAGACGCTACTCTAACTATATCCACCCCTATTTCAAAGGCCTTTGCTAACTCTCTTTTTATTGTAGCAAAACCAGGAATCACATGTATTCCCAACTTAGATTTTGATAGATTATCTCTCGCAATTTCAAGCATTTCTGTATCGTCAAGCAGACTTAACCCTACCTGTAAGGATGAAGCTCCGAGACCATTCCCATGGCCTATCTCAACAATAGGCACGCCTGCAGTATCGACAGCTTTGGCATATATTTCAATATGCTCCTTTGTTAGTTTATGTGAGATAGCATGAGAACCGTCTCTTAATGTTACATCGCTTATAATTATTTTTTTCATTCCAAACCCTGTTGGTTTGATTTCGCAAATTCTTCTGCAACTGAAATAGCAGCACAATTTATGATATCAAGATTACCAGCATAACTTGGCAAATAATCACCCAGCCCTTTAACCTTTGCAGACATTATGATCCTGTCGTTTTCATACATTGGAGGTATAACTAAATAATAGCTTGGAACATATTTATGTATTTTTTTTAACATATCGTTTATATTTTTTTTCAGCGCAACCAAGTCTGGTTTTTGAACCTTCGCGTAGACTGTAGTTTGCATATCAATACAAGGTTCCGCAGGATTTAAATTTAAGATTGCTTTTGTTTTTTTACAGTTTGAGTACAACATAATTCCTTTTTCTGTTGTTTCTACATACTCATCTATATTCAACCTAGTCGCAGGCCCCGCACTTTTAGAGGCTATCGTCGAAACCACTTCTATATACTCAACATGTTCTTGAGTTTGCCCTATAACGTAAGCAAGAGGAATAGATGCCTGCCCACCACAAGTTACCATGTTTACATTTTTATAGTTAAGACATCCTTCTAAATTAATTGCCGGGATACAAAAATATCCTAATTTTGCGGGAGTTAAGTCTATAACAATTTTATTTAAATCTTCTAATACCCTGGCATGATGCTGATGACTCAAAGCTGATGTTGCATCAAACACAAGGTCACAGCAATCAGGATTGTTTATGATAGCGTCAATACCCCGGTCAGAAACTGTTATGCCAAGATTGTTTGCTTTCGACATCCCCCTTGATGATAAATTACGCCCGACAAAAAGGGTACATGTTAAAAAAGGGGAGCGCAAAACCTTTACAAGCAGGTCAGTCCCTATATTTCCGCTTCCCAAAATAGCAACTTTAAGTTTTTTTGAAATCTTATTCATCCACTGGCTTTACTATCATATTAGCTAAAAATTCCTTCCTATCCAAGAAAGGATACATATCTTCCAATGGCTTTGACACCATCGTACCATCTTCTTTTTTTATAGATGAAACCGTAGGGATAATTAACTGGTCTCTCGGTGACATTATTTCGCAAATAACAGGCCCGTCATATTCCAAGACGCTCTTAATTATTTCATCTAATTCATCATTTTTACTTACTCTAATAAATTTTATACCATACGCATTGGCAATTTTTCGTGAATCAGGGCATGAAACACCGGAATCAGGACCTTCTCCTAAATATCTTTTTTCAAAAAATCGTTCCTGTGTAACCCTTATTGAAAGATACCCGCCATTGTTAATAACAAACAATTTTACCGGCAATTTGTAATGAACCAAGGTTTGTAGTTCTTGTATATTAAATTGAAATGATCCATCTCCAGTTATGCCAATTACTCTTTTTTTTGTTGCAGCAGCTACACCTATTGATGCAGGCAAGGTGAATCCCATAGTTGCAAGCGCGCCTGACGTAATATATCTTTGCTTGCTGCCCTTGATTTTTATTGCTTGAGATACGGCATAATATACAGAGCCTGCGTCACTAACAATAGTATCATTTTCGCTCAAAAGTTTAGATAACTTATTTACTAAATAGTAGATATTAATTTTTTTATTTACCTTTGAATATTCATCAAGGCAAACCGGATATTTTCTCGCCCATTTCGTACAAGTAGGGACCCAATTCTTGTCAAATTTAATCTCTTTAATATTTTTAACAGATTTCAAAAATTCTTTGGCATCAGAATTCAAATACAAATCTATTTTTATGGTCTTCTTCAGATGCGCTGTTCTATCTATATCGACAATGACTTTTTTTGCTTCTCTTGCGAAAAGATTATACTCATAACCTATAGTTCCAATGTGCAAACTACTTCCAAGAACTATCACCAGATCAGAATTTTGAACAGCAAGGTTGCCAGCCCTCCCCCCTTTTAATCCAATCGGGCCCATATTTAAAGCATGTTTACTGCTTAATGTGTCTATTCCCAGATAAGTAGTGGCAACGGGGATATTAAATTTTTCTATAAACTCTTTGAAATCTTCTAGAGCCTTGGCAATTCTTATTCCTTGTCCAGCGATTATGATAGGCCTTTTAGCCTTTTTTAATAACATCTCAATTTTTTTTATCTCTGCTTCTGTTGGTTTTGTTTTAATTACTTCCCTTTCATTTGACGAGAAGGTTCTTAGCGTAGACGGCTCTACCAATGCCCCTTGAACATCAAGAGGAACATCCAGCCAAACCGGCCCCGGCCTCCCACTTTTTGCGATGTAAAACATTTTCTCAAGCTCATATTTTACATCTTCAGGCCTATTCAACATAGCAGAGTATTTTGTTAAGGATTCAATTATAGGAATTATGTTTACCTCTTGCACTCCAAATTGTCTTAATCCTTTGATATTTGAGTTGTAAATCGTTTCTTTCCTTTTTGCCTGACCTGATATGAATAGACACGGAACAGAATCTTGCCAAGCTCCAACCAAACCGGTAATAGCATTTGTAGCCCCTGGTCCCGATGTAAAAAAACCTACACCGAAATTCTCGGTAGCTCTTGAATATGCTTCCAACGCCATTGACGCAGATTGTTCGTTATGGGTGCAAATGGCATTTATTTTTTTATTTTGGTAAATACCATCCGTAAGATACATAATGCCTCCACCGGAAACCATAAAAACATCCTTCACATTCAATACATCGCTAATAAAGTTTGCAATAAAATCTGCGACCCTGATCATGCTTTCCCTCTTCTGTTTGAATCTAATAATGACCTAAAATCTGTTTTTATTTTACTGTAACTACTACTCAATATTTCACAATCAACGGAATAGGTTAGATACATTACCCCAATCTCAATGAATTGTTTTAATTTATCAGTATTGGTAACAATTGTTCCTGGATATTTACCCGCATTAATTATTTTTTTTGTTATTGTGCTTAGAATATTCAACACACGGGGGTCATTAACCTCCCCGGGTATTCCTAAAGACTTTGAAATATCAAATAATCCTATAAAGATAATATCTAACTCTTTAATATCCAGAATTTGCTCAATATTATTTACGGTCTCCTCACCCTCTATATGAATTGCTAATAATACGTTTTCATTGGCTATTTTTGTCAGTCTTGTAGAACTTTCAAGCGAGTAGTTTCCTGCCCTCGTAAATGGTGAGAACCCCCTATTCCCAATCGGGGGATATTTCACTAAATTTGTCAAATTAAGGATATCATTTCTACTTGATATATTTGGAACTTGTATACAATGAATACCTATATCGAGGGCTTTTAAAATAGCAGATTCGTTGATTCCTCCAACTCGCATTACAGGGGAAACATTGCGTGATTCAGAAGCCATAATCATATTCTGTGCAGTTTCGAAATTTATTGGTCCGTGTTCCGAATCGATTATAATAAAATCTATTCCTGTACTGGCAATAATATCAGTTACAACAACCGATGGGATTATGGACCATGTTCCAATTACAGGTAAACCAGATTCTAATTTTTCTTTTAAAAAATTTTTTCGTAGCATTTTTAATTTTCCTCCTTCACGGCAAACACACTTACATTCTCAAAAAACCTCTTATCCTCTCAATCATATAACCAATCATCTCTTCCGTCATCCCCGGATAAACTCCTATCCAGAAGGTATCATTCATAATCCAATCAGTATTTTCAAGATTCCCAACCGTGCGATATCCCTGACCGCTTCTTCTCATTTCATCAAAGGATGGATGCTTTATGAGATTACCTGCAAAAAGCATTCTTGTTTGAATCCCTTTTGACTCCAAGTGGTTTACCATATCATCTCTCTTAAATCCGGCCCCTTCTTTTACTGTCAATAGAAAGCCAAACCATGAAGGATCAGAACCTTCCGTCGGTTCAGGGAGAACGAACTTATCGGCCAGAACTGAAAGGCCGTCTCTGAGCATCTTCCAGTTATGTTTCCTTGCTTCTATAAATGAAGGTAACTTTTCCAATTGCGCGCACCCAATTGCCGCCTGCATATCTGTCAACTTCATGTTGTATCCAAAGTGGGAGTATACATATTTGTGGTCATATCCACAGGGAAGTTCACCGAACTGCTGAGCAAAACGGTTACCGCATGTGTTGTCCCTACCAGATGGGCACCAGCAGTCACGCCCCCAGTCACGAAAAGATTCTACAAGCTTCTTAAGCCTCAAGTCATTGGTATAGACAGCCCCACCCTCCCCCATTGTTATATGGTGAGGTGGATAAAAACTGGATGTACCTATATGGCCAATCGTTCCTGTGAATCGCCATTCGCTTTTATAAAGATATCTTGAGCCCAAGGCATCGCAATTATCTTCAATCAACCAAAGGTTGTGTTTGTCACAAAAACTCTTTACAGTATTCAAGTCAAAAGGGTTGCCAAGGGTATGGGCAACCATGACCGCCTTTGTCCTTTCAGAAAGGGCCGTTTTCAACTGGCTGCAATCTATATTGTATGTTGGAAGCGATACATCCACAAAAACTGGAACTGCTCCATACTGGATGATCGGAGCCACGGTTGTGGGGAATCCGGCTGCTACAGTAATTACTTCATCCCCACGCTTTATACTCCTTTCCCCAAGTCTTGGTGAAGTGAGAGCCATGAATGCCAGAAGATTTGCGGAAGAACCTGAATTGGTCAAGGAGCAATGCTTAACACCAATAAACTCCGCAAACTCCTTTTCAAACTTTTCGGTATATCTGCCGGTAGTGAGCCAAAAGTCGAGGGACGAGTCTACAAGATTAGAAATTTCCTTTTCGTCAAAGACACGGCCAGCATAAGGTATGCGAGTTATTCCCTGGATAAAAGGCTTAGATATCTTGTGTTTAACATCATAATGCCTTATGCAGTTCATTATTGCCCGCTCACGCAATACTTTTTCCATGAATGATTCTGTAACAAAGGATAGTTCCTTAATTACAATATCTTTTGAAAGAAGATAGCCTTTATCAAGATGCAATATTGAATCAAATGGAAGTTTAGCAGATGCATAAACTTCACTGGCCATATCAATAGTTTTGCTAAACTTCCTGGGCTGTTTAGTTGTAATAAACAGAAATTCGACATCTCCATATTCGTCTGGTTCACTAATAGCTAAAGCCGGTCTTGCCTTTTGTCCTGACAAATCCGTAAATGGGAATGGTAATTTAAAAATAGTACCTTTATATTTCATTCCAAACATCCTCATCTGTGGATGCCAGTACATTTTTTGCAAATCCGCTTTCCCCTTGTAATCTCATAGAATGAACGGATTTTTCTTTTATTTCACCCTCTATTGGTATAACGATTACTTCAAACCTATTCCC
The DNA here is from genome assembly GCA_964364765.1 of uncultured Gammaproteobacteria bacterium. Lineage (GTDB taxonomy): Bacteria > Patescibacteriota > Microgenomatia > UBA1406 > GWC2-37-13 > YC2-FULL-38-9. The sequence continues at coordinate 4,204 of CAYINK010000004.1, read as the reverse complement.
CATCCCTTGAGGCGCCCTGACATGCAAATAACCATCCTTTGCAACATCCTGGATTATTCGTAAGGCTTGCATATTTACCCTCCCTATACATTCGAATACTCTGAAATTTGCTTCAGACACAGTTCCATTAAATTGTTATTCTTTTGATAGCATAATGTCCACTCAATTATGCTGTCAATTGTCTTTTCAAGATTCCACTTGGGGTGCCATCCCAACTCTGCTTTTGCCTTTGAACAGTCAAGTTTTAAGTGGTGAGCTTCATGCAGATGCTCTCGCTTATCCACTTCGTAAGAGGCACCCTCCCCCCATTTTACGCATAGTTCCCTAACTATCCAATCCACCGGTTTGGCATCCTCATCATTCGGGCCTAAGTTCCACGCTTCCGCATATTTCGGGCCATCTTCATAAAGTTTTTGAGCAAGGACAAGATAGCCGCTCAACGGTTCTAAAACATGCTGCCACGGCCTTACGGCGTTGGGATTCCTGATTATTATCTTTTCTCCATTGAGGATAGCTCTTATACAATCGGGGATAAGTCTATTTGTAGCCCAGTCGCCTCCGCCTATGACGTTCCCTGCTCTGACGGAGCCCAGAGAAACTCCATGTTTAGCATAATTTTTTGGATTAAAAAAGGAATTTCTGTATGCCGATGTAACGAGTTCCGAACATGCCTTACTACTTGAGTAGGGATCGTATCCACCCAAGGATTCATTCTCTCGGTACCCCCAAATCCATTCTTTATTATCATAACATTTGTCAGTGGTCACATTGACAACGGCCTTTACGCTATCGCATTTACGCACGGCCTCCAACAGATTAACTGTCCCCATGACGTTTATGGCATATGTATCAACAGGATTTTCATACGACTCTCTAACAAGAGGCTGAGCAGCCATGTGGATGACGACCTCTGGTGAAGTAGCCTGTATTGTTTTCTCCAGTTTTGCGCCGTCACGGACATCGGCAATTACTGAATTAACCAAATCATATATTCTACAAATCTCATAAAGGCTCGGATCCGTTGGAGGATTCAATGCATAACCTGTCACCTCTGCTCCCACAGAGTGAAGCCATAGGGAAAGCCAAGATCCCTTGAAACCTGTATGACCAGTAATAAAAACCTTCTTGTTTTTCCAAAAAGTGAAATCCATTACCAGACCTTCCACGGGGCATTCCCAGACTTCCACAAATCTTCAAGATAATTTTTATCACGCAGGGTGTCCAGTGGTTGCCAGAAGCCGAAATGGGAAAAAGCTACCATTTGCCCTTCACTGGCCAACCTATCCATTGGTTCTCGCTCCCAGATTGTTTGATCCCCAGCAATGTAATCAATCACCTTGGGCGATAATACAAAGAAGCCCCCGTTGATCCAGCCACCATCACCCTGTGGTTTTTCATGAAAACTTAATATGTTGTTGCCTGACAATTTCAATACACCAAATCGCCCCGGTGGTTGAGTTGCAGTCAAGGTCATCAATTTGCCATGTTTTTTATGGAATTCGATTAATCGCGTGATATCAACATTACCCACGCCATCCCCATAAGTACAGCAAAAATCTTCATCACCCACATATTGAGCGACACGTTTGATGCGTCCACCTGTCATGGTGTCTTCACCTGTAGCCACCAAAGTAACTCGCCACGGTTCAGCGTAACGTTGATGCACTTCCATATGATTATGCTCTATATCAAATGTTACATCTGACATATGCAAAAAGTAGTTGGCAAAATACTCTTTAATGAGATAGCCTTTGTAACCGCAACAGACAACAAAATCGTGGATACCGTGAACTGAATAGGTCTTCATGATGTGCCAGAGAATTGGTTTGCCACCTATTTCAATCATGGGCTTTGGTCTAGTAGACGTTTCCTCACTAATGCGTGTACCTAATCCACCTGCCAAGATTACTGCTTTCATATTATATGTTTTCCTTTTTAATATCAACCATTGGAGCAACTATCTACAAGTTTTATATATGCAAGTTTTACTGATAATTTTTATGTTTAATGATAATATAAAAACCTCTAATTATCAATAAAGTTATAACACTTATCATTGTCCCATAAAAAATAAATAGACTCATCTTAAACAAATAAGGATTATAAACAAAACTTATATTATTGTTTCCCTTAGGAAGACTAATGGCCTTAAAATTTATGTTGGCGCGATAAATGGGAACTTCTTTCCCATTAACATATGCATGCCAGTTTTTATCATATCCGTCAGCCCAGTAGAGTATGCCGTCTTTATCTGAAAAAACATTCACATTGACCGAATTACTGTCAAATTTTTCTATGTTGTATCTAAAACTTGCTTCCTCTTTCATCTCTTTAATATCTTCTGAAGTATTAATATATTTTACGGTATCTAACGAAACCATATTTTCATCCTCTCTTGGTGATACATTCAAATGAGACAATGCTGAATCAAGTTTGCCATCCATTAAAACATATTTTTTCAATAAGTTAGCTGACAAAAGTGTATACAACTCTTCAAATAAATCTGGGACATTATCTTCTTTTATATTTACAATACCTTCTTTAAATTGAAAGACAGGCATATTTACAGCAAACATCTCTTCAATAGTTACTGGAGGAATTCCCATATTAATCAGCTTAAAATAATTCTTGAGCAGTAAAAAACTACTCCACCTCCTACTTTTCAAGGCGCCTTCAAATGTATCATCAATCTCCATTACTTCCATAGTAACCCCATCAAAATATGCTTCTGCTGTAGCGGAAGACTTGATATTATAAGTTACCATGATATTAGATGTTTTTTCGCTTACATACTTTACTAATTCTACACGCTCCCAATTACCGGAATTATTGTAGGACTTAATAACACTTGGTTTACCACCATCGGCTTGAATGTCTAACTGTATAGCATCCATTGTTCTATTTTGGCTTTTAATCCACACTGAAACTCTAATATACTGGTTTCTAATTTCTTTAATATCATCATCGTAATAAATTTTATATCTTAAAAAGGAATTACCACTTGTTGACGGTATGAGCAATACAGATGCATTCCCATCCTTGACTCCGTCAGAACCTGTATATCTCTTTACACCGCCACCCCTTCCATCCTGTCCAAAGATAAAGTACTTTGGAAGGAAAGGATAATAATCATCATCGGGATGTGTCCATACTTCAAAAGATTTATTCTTGAATCCTTTAAAATCGCTTTTTACATGCAATTTGGAAAAAGAAATATCAATATCACTATAGTTTATAGAGGATAAAGCAAAAGGCTTACGATACACAAGAGAAAGATACCGCATAACATGCTCACTGTTGTTATTAATAACTCCCTTTGGAATAACTCCCTTTGGATAGATAGACCTATCTTGAAGCAAATATGATTTCTGAACGTTTGTATCTATCTTATTAGAAATAGCAGGGTGCGCAGTATCGCTATATAAAAATGATGATTTTTTAAAACTATATATGAGGTCAAGGATTAATGCAGTAGAAAAAACAAGTAATAAAACCCATAAAAGGTTATATCTCATGCCTTCAGAAAGTTTCTTTTGTGTTTTGATAAATATAAATAGGGCAAGTGAAAGCCCTAATGCAGGGATGATATATCTGGCAAATTTGTAGGTATTTGTAGAAAATATAAGAATTATCACTAACTGGCTCACCAGCAAACTTATATACAGTTCTCTTTCTCCTATATATTTCCAAAAAATCCATCCTAAAGTAAAGATTAGAGCGATAAAAACAAAGAGGTAATTTGTATAAGGATATGCAATCTTTGTCATCCAATAAACCGATAGAACTACTATAGCAGAGAAGATGAGTATCGCAATATGATTTATATAATCTCTATTAATAAACCTATCAAGAATACCAGTAGAGGAGGATGGAGGCTCAAAAACAGATCTGTCCAATGTTGAAAAAATATGGTTCAAACCTAATATATAAAAATATAAGAAGGCAAACATAAAAAATAAGACAAATGTGTGGGTATGTCTTACAAACCACATGGGTGGATATGTATAGTATAACAGCCTGTGCAAACCACCGGGTGGACCAAGCATTAACAATCCAAACGATAGAAGAATGAACAGCCACAGCCGCTTCAAATCATGCCTTCCTGCCACAAGACCCAACAAAGCGATAGCCCATGGTAAAAAACCAATATACATATATGCCTCTGATGGGTAGCCCCATTTTTTTCTGTTGGGCCATTTTATGT
>CAYINK010000003.1:0-25055 GCA_964364765.1 uncultured Gammaproteobacteria bacterium | reverse complement strand
TTTCGTAACTTGTAGTAATCATTGACACGACGATGTCATTGAGTAATCGTCCACGAAAATTTGTAAGAACAACGTTTCGCTTTTCGTTAAGTTTTTTAACTGAGTCGCCAGAGATTATTCCAAGTTCCTGCGGTGCGTAAACAATTAGGGCAACTCCATCGAATTTTTTGGTAAAAATAATATCTATATCGTCTTTCCAGTCGGGCCAATAAACTAAGAATAACGTTGCTTTTTCTGATTTATCTACATCATTTGTATTTGTTATGGGGATGATATTTTCTTCAATAAACAATTTTGAGTCTGTCAGCAGACTTTTTAGACTGGAAAGATTATCGCTCTTTGCGAAGATTGCAATTTTTCTTTGTGCAAGGCCGTTTCCTAGCCGCCACAATGCGGGTGATATGCCTCTCAGCCAAGAAATAACCACAAGAATAACTCCTATAATAACAACAACGGTACTGATCCGACCGATTCGATCCAGTATTACTATTAGTGTTTCCATAGTTGTTTGGAAATAAGTTATATTTATACCTTTGATTTTCTATTTCCTTTCCATTATACTAAAGATAAGGGAAATATGTCAAGTAATAATCCACTATGTTTACCAAACGCCAAAAAGAAGTCTTAAACTTCATCAAGCAATATACAAAAAGCAAGGAATATGCCCCCTCTTTGAATGAAATCAGAAAACGATTTAGGTTCGCTTCAGTTTCTACTGCCCATTTCCATGTCTCAAAGCTAAAACAAGGAGGATATTTAGAAAGAACAGAAAATAAGGCGCGCGCAATCAATGTTAATGAAAAACAATCATTTGTTAAAATTCCGCTTTTGGGAACGATAGCGGCAGGAGAACCGATAGAAGCAATTCAAGAAAAAGAATTTATTAGCGTGCCGAAATCTAAGATACCTCGTGGAGGAGAGTTTTATGCACTTCGTGTTGCCGGTAATAGTATGATTGACGAGAATATTGATGATGGAGATTTAGTTATCGTGCGAAACCAATCCACAGCCGATAATGGACAAAAGGTGGTTGCTTTAATCAATAATTCGGAAATTACCTTAAAAAAAATTTATCGACAAAAAAATAGAATTCGCCTTCAGCCAGCCAATCCCGAACTTAAATCATTTTATATTCATGCACGCGATTTAATGATTCAAGGAATTGTTATTGATGTTATAAAAAATATTGAAGTTGAGGTTGCAGAGAAAACAAAGATTTCAACACACACGATCTTAAGTAACAATGATTTTATTGAAGAAAATAAAATTGTATGCGGTGATGCTATCAAACTTCTCGAGCAAGTTAAACCGAACTCAATTCACTTAGTCCTTTCGGATATTCCGTATGGTATAGCGCTCGACGAATGGGATGTCTTACATGCAAACACAAATTCCGCACTTCTTGGAAAATCACCAGCGCAGGAAGGAAAAAATGCTTTCAAGCGTCGAGGAAAGCCAATCAATGGGTGGTCAAGCGCAGATCGGAGCATTCCAAAAGAATATCAAGATTGGTGCTTTTCTTGGGCGAATAAGCTATATCCTCTGGTGAAAGAAGGCGGTAGTTTATTCATTTTCGGCGCGCGCCGAACACTGCACCGAGCTCTGATTGCTTTTGAAGAAAGTGGCTTTTTAGTAAGAGATGTATTGGCATGGGAAAAACCAAGCGCTCATCACAGAGCACAAGCATTAAGTGGCATTATTGCAAAACGCGGGTTAAAAAAAGAGGCGGAGGAGTGGGAAGGTTGGAAACTTGGCAATTTAGCTCCTAAATACGAACCAATTGCATGGTTATTTAAGCCCTATAAACTTACTATTACGGATAATGTTCTAAAAAACAAAGTTGGAGCAATGAATGTAGCCGCCTGTCTCATTGATGGCAAGTCGCCTGCGAATATATTAAAATTTGGATTTGGTAAAAACGAGGGTGGACTTCATGAAGCACAAAAGCCAGTAGAATTGTTGGAACACTTAATAAAACTCGTTACTCGTAAAAATCAAGTTGTACTCGATCCATTTATTGGTTCTGGCTCTACAGCTGTTGCAGCAAGAAATCTCAATCGCAAATATATCGGTTTTGAGATGTCGGAGAAATACTGCGATACGGCAGAAAAAAGACTTACTGGCAATTTACAAATAACCCAAAAAAAAATAACAAGTAAAACAGCCGATCAAACCCCCTTATTTTAATCTGGCTATTTTCTTGATTTGAACTATTTTGTTATCGAGCTTTTCGCTTTTAATAAGAAGAGTGATCGCTTCTTGATGAGAGAGTTTTTTGATAAGCCATATTTTATTTTTAAGATAGCCCATTTCCTCCATTGCTGCTTTTTCCAACGATTTAAATTCTAAGCATTTTGCATTTGTTAAATCTTCCTTCGGTTTCTGGAAAATTTTAACAATGGCGTTATCAATAGCCTTCCAGTATGAAACAGCGTTTTTTGCTCCCTTAAGTTTTTTACCAGCAAGCCATAAGGATTTATAACTAACCCTGCTCGTATTCTTCTGTGAAAGCATATACACAAGATGGATATATGAAAGAAGTGTTACATTTCGTTCAATGGCTTGCCTATAAATTTGACTTGTATTCTTTGGGTATTGATAAAGAGGACAAATCAAACAAGCAAAATCCTTATCTTTCCGCCATTTACTTAACGCCTCAACCTTAAAATCCTTCTGATTTTTTGCAGTTCGACTCAAGCGGAATGCTTTTGCATCTCCAACTATTGAGTATTCCTTTGTTGAACCTTCAACATCAGCGGAATCAGCGCGCTGTTTAACAATTCTCGCATTAATTCCCAGAAAATTAAATGCTTTAGCTAAAAGTATATCAGTATATTTGGAATATAATTTCTCTTCGGATGAATCATGACCAAATGATTCGGGGATAACGCCGCATTCGAGCAAACTTTCTTTAAGTTCCTCCAATGTCAAACACTCGAGCTCTTTTTCAAGTCGCTGTGCGTATTCACCAAAAGTCAGGTTATCTTTTGCGAGCTTATCTACTAAAATTATAATTTGCCTTCGATTCATATTATTTGAAGAAATAAGATATATTTTTTTTGTAAATCGTCGCAAACTCTCTCAAAGCAACAACATCAATACGCCTTTGTCCTGTCTCAACTTTTGAAACATGAGATTGAGTCTTGCTAAGCAGTTCAGCCACTTGCTTTTGATCCAAGCCAATTTCAAGGCGAGCCTTTTTCAACTGTTCAACAGCATACACATGGTCTTTTGAGTAAATTGCTTTTGTCATGGATAGTTATATGATAATATTCCATTATGCAATATTCCAAATTGTCATATCATAATTTACGAAGTTCATAACCTTTTCCGTGTATATTTAACGGCACAAGAGAAAGAACTTTAAAGTTTAAAAAATACAGTTTGTTGCTCGGACGAAGAGCGAAATAATCAATTGCAAAGAAATTAGTTGTGGTACATGGAGCTTAGTTTAAAAACAACAAGGGGGCAAATGAGGTGAGGATAAGGAGAATGGATGAGACAATAAGAATAACTTTCCAGATAATCTCTTTTTTTATCTTCATTTTGCCGATTTTCATAATGAATATTATAGCAGATGTTATAATGAGAGTATGTATATTTCCCGGCGAAACAGGAGAGGATTGCGATGGCTCAAAGATATAAAGTTCACCAAGGAGAACATACTTAAATTCGGCATCATTGGACTCATAGGGTCTGCCCTACTGGGCGCGTTCTTTATATTTATTTTATTCACTTGGTACGGACGAGATCTTCCTGCTCCGGGTAAACTTTCCCAAATCTCTGAAAATTCCACTGTATTTTATGATCGGGATGGCAAAATTCTATTTGAAATGTATAAGGATAAAAATCGTTTGCCAGTTGCGTTTAAAGATATCTCCGATCATTTAAAAAAGGCGACCATTGCCATAGAAGATAAGAATTTTTATACCCACGGAGGGATATCTCAGATGGGGATTCTTCGTGCCGCCTTTACTGCCCTTACGAGAGGACGAATTTCTGGAAGTGGTTCAACCATTACCCAACAACTTATTAAAAACGTGCTTCTTGACAGTTCAAGAAATGCTTCTCGTAAAATTAAAGAGCTTATTTTAGCCGTGTCAGTTGAAAGTAAATATACAAAAGACCAGATCCTTGAGATGTATCTGAACGAAATCCCCTATGGGGGAAGCTTTGTGGGTATTGGGTCTGCCACAAAAGGATATTTTAACAAAGCACCAAAAGACCTCAATATTCTCGAATCGGCAATACTTGCAGGACTTCCCCAAAGCCCCAGTTATTACTCTCCTTTTATTGGAGTGAAAGATACGTGGAAGGGAAGGACGAAAGATGTCTTACGTCGCATGCGGGAGGATGGCTACATAACATCTCAACAAGAAAAAGACGCTCCCATTCAAATGAATAAAATCGTTTTTTCAAGTTCAAAGATGTCTATCAACGCTCCGCATTTTGTATTTTATGTAAAGGAGCAAATAGAAAAAGAATATGGAACCAAGATATTGGATCAAGGCCTCAAAATTAAGACAACACTTTCCTTAGATACCCAAACAGCAATTGAAAAAATTGTGAAAGATGAAATTACCAAAATTAAAGATGATTTTAATGTAGGAAACGGAGCGGCAGTTGTGTTGGATTCTCAAACGAATGAAATACTGTCGATGGTGGGTTCATATGATTTTAATGACGTTGATTACGGCAAGTTCAATGCCGCGCTTGGTTTGAGACAGCCAGGTTCCTCTATCAAACCTCTGACATATGCGACCGCTTTTGAAAAAGGATATACACCGGCAACGATGCTCATGGATGTGAAAACAACGTTTCCTACGAAAGGTCAACCCGATTATGTACCAGTGAACTATGATGGAAAATTTCATGGGCCGGTCCAACTCCGTCTGGCACTGGGTAATTCTTTCAACATACCCGCGGTAAAACTATTAAGTATGATTGGCATCCGTGATTTTCTTCAAAAAGCGAGTGATATGGGACTTGCCACTCTTGCGCCAACGGAGGATAATATGAATCGGTTTGGTTTATCTCTTACTTTGGGAGGTGGAGAAGTTACGTTGGTTGATATAACATCTGCCTTTTCCGTGTTTGCACGAGGTGGAATACGCAAAGAGACCCAGTCCATCCTAGAAATAAAGGACCATAAAAATCAGGTAATTTACCGTGCACGACCGGGAAAAGAAACAAAACCTCTTTCACCTGAGGTTTCCTTTCTCATTTCTCATATCTTGTCTGATAACAATGCCCGTGAGATTGAGTTTGGTTTGCGGTCTTATTTGAATGTACCGGGAAAGATAGTTGCGGTAAAGACCGGTACCACAGATGACAAACGTGACAACTGGGCAATCGGATTTACTAAGGGTATTACGGTTGGGGTTTGGGTGGGGAATAATGATAATACGAAAATGAATCCGAAAATTGCTTCAGGCGCAACAGGAGCCTCCCCTATCTGGTATCAGGCGATGCAGGCACTTCTCAAAAAATATCCTGACGGAATCATGGATAAGCCGAGTAAAGTAAAAGCCCTCACCATCGACTCTTATTTTGGCGGACTTCCCAAAGACAGCAATCCCGCCCGCAGTGAGTATTTTATTGAAGGAACCGAGCCTAAAGATATATCATCTTTTTACAAAAAACTAAAAATTAGCAAATCAAATGGAAAAATAGCCAATGACATAGAAATAAAATCAGGAAATTTTGAGGAAAAAGATTGTTATGTCGTAGTCGAAAACGACCCTAACGCCATAGACGGAAAAAACAAATGGCAGGAAGGTATCGACGAATGGCGGCGAGATCAAGTTGATGACAAATGGAAATGCCCGACTGAAATGTCAGATAACCGATCTGAAGATGTGCTTGTATCGATAAAATCTCCTTCAGATAAGACAACGGTAACAGGGAAAGAAGTTACGGTAAAAGTAAAGATAACTACCATAAACAGCCTCAAAAATGTCAAGATATTTTTAAACGATAAAGAAATGAAAAACTATAATGAAGATAAGCGTGATATTGAAGAAACATTCAAGGATTTGAGTGACGATGTCTATAAACTAAAAGTTCGTGCAACTAATGATAAAGATAAATCGGGAGAATCAGAGATAAAGTTTGGTTTGAATAAGGCCTGGGATTATGTGACACCGACGATACCGGTTGCATCTTCGAGTGCATCATCGAGTACAAGTCCCTAATTCTTTCTTGGCATCTTCCTCAGTAATATTATGTGACGCTGAAGAAAAATACATGCGAAGAGTCACTTTGTCTTTGAATCTATCAATAACTTCAATCTTTTGGAGAAGTTTTGATTGTTTAAATGCTTTCTTTTTGAACGTCTCGTAAGAAGAGTTCATATTAGTTGTAACGGTATAATCAAGTTTGATTATGGCAAAAGGATGAAGAGGATGGTAGGTTGAAATGGTGCGGGCATGAGAAATAAGTGTTTCAAAATCTAATTCCATCAAATAGCTTTCAGACTTAAGACCATTTTTTTCTTGATACTGACTTTTCAGCTTTCCTAAAACACCCGCTTGTTTTCCTTTTATTATCAATGCCGCTTGGGTAGCGGAATATATTGGGCTGGTTGATGTGGTAAATGAACTTTCCTCAATGTGTAGCTCTTGAAGAAGTGCTTCAATAACGCCTTTTAGGTCTTCGTATGAAGTAGTCACTGCAATACCAAGTTTATATTTCTCCTCGGGCAAATCACCTTCTTTTTTTTGATAAACTTTTGCCAACTCAAACAGTTTTAATACATCTTTTCTTCCTTCATTCGTCTTTACGTTCTTGATAAGCGAAGGTTGAAGCGATGTTCGTAAATATTTTATTTCCTCAGACATGACATTGGATAAAAAAAGATGATCTTCGGATTTCAAATCAAGCCCCCCTATCATTTCAAGCGAAATCATGGAGTAATTCAATACTTCGTTCAATCCAATATGCTTCAAATACGTTTTGATTTTGTTCTGATATACGAATAAATCTTCAAAAGCCTTTGGCTGTTTCACATACGTTGCGGGCGAGAGATGATTGGGAAGATTATGGTATCCGTAAATACGGGCAACTTCCTCCACAATATCCTCGACGATCTCCACGTCATATTGACGAAAAGAAGGGACCATCACAACATACTTTGAACCAGAGGACCGAACACCAAAACCCAATGAAGTAAGAATATGATGTATTTGCTTTGGATCAATTTCGACCCCAATTTTGTAATTGAGTTCTCGCAATGTAAAAGAAATGGTGCGAGGCAAATATTTTTTTGATTGTATATCAGTTACTTCACTTGCAACAGTCGCGCCAGCATATGACTCAAGAAGTTTGACACCATATGCAAGAGTTGCCTCAACGCGCTCTTCATCCAATCCCTTTTCAAAATAGGTTGCGGCAATGGTGCGTTGACCGGTCAACATGGAAGTTCTACGGATAAGCTGTTTATTATATGTCTGTACGAACAAAAGAACACGCTTCGTCTTCACCGTAAAAGAAGAATTTAATCCTCCCATGATGCCGCATAAATCTATGAGTTCACCGTTGCCATCTTCGATTACTATGTCACCTCCGGGAAGTTCGACTTTTTTCCCGTCCAGAGTTACTATCGATTCACCTTTTTTGCTCTCCCTTAAAATCATGGTGTGGTTCCCTATTTTGTCAAAATCAAATACATGGGTTGGCTGTCCGAAAGAAACCATAAGGTAATTTGAAATATCTACTACATTATTTATTACTTTTATACCGATTGCCTGTAGGCGTGTTTGGATAAGATCGCGAGAAGGAATCGTCTTGATATTGTCTAATACAACGGCGCTAAAGCGCGAACAAAGATTTTGATCGGATATTGTAACATGTAGAGATGCATTGCAATGCGTCTCTACCTTGTCAAATCGATATTTCTGCAACGGACTCAATATCAATTTTGCCTTTTTCCCAAACATGGGTAAAATTGCCTGGCACTCAAGAGCTACTCCAAATACTGAAGCGGAATCAATGCGGTTGGAGGTTATCTCAATTTCGTAGACATAATCGCCGTCCTCTGTCTTTTCAACAGATTCAACAGACGGACCACAGAGGGAAAGATATTTCTGGATCTCCAAAGGAGTTGCGTCGGTATCAATGTATTCCAGAAGCCAATTGTGTGTAATTTTGATTACCATGTTAGAACTGCTCTAAAAAACGTATATCTCCCGCGTAATAATTACGTATATCATCTATTCCGTACTTCATCATAATGACCCGTTCCACTCCAAATCCAAAAGCCCAACCGGAATATTTTTTGGAATCGATCTTGCCCGCTTTCAATACATTCGGATGCACCATGCCGGTTCCCCCCAACTCAAGCCATCCTGATTTGCAGACTTTACACTTAGCATTGGCAACTTTTGCGGTGCCATTACACACCGTACAGGTGACGTCAACTTCAAAAGAAGGCTCAGTAAATTGAAAATGGTGAGGTCGTAGGCGTCCTTCAATATTCGGTCCAAAATATTCCTTGACAAAATGATCGAGAGTACCCTTCAAATGAGTTATGTTTATTTCTTGGTCAACGCAGAGACCCTCAAACTGAAAAAACATAGGAGTGTGACTTGCATCCCAGTTTGGACGATAGGTCTTGGCAATATTTATCATACGAATAGGAGGAGTGCCTACTCTCCACATCTCCCGGACCTGACCTGAAGAAGTATGAGGGGTGAGAAGCATTTTCCCCCACTTGGGGTGAATTGGCGCGTCGATGAACGAAGTCTCAAAATCATCCCTGGCCGCATGGCTTTTGGGCATATTTAAAGACTCAAATGAAAAAAATTCATACTCTACCTCAGGATATGATGTCCTGATGAAGCCAATCTTTTCATAGATCCTGCTGATTTCCTCGATGGCAATAGATACCAGATGGATACTTCCTTTTGGGTATGGCGTTCCTGGTAACGTGACATCAATGTCTTCCGTGTTTTCTCTCCGTGTTACCAACCTTTTTTTTATTTGTGAAATTTGCAAAATGAGAGATTGTTTAAATTCATTTATTTCCTGTCCATATTTTTTTCTTTCCTCAGGAGTTTTATTTTTCATCTGAGCAAGAAGACTATTTATCTTACCGTTTCGGCCTAAGTAGGAAGTTTCAAGAAGTTGTAATTTTTCTAAATCTGAAACGTGTTTTAGTTCATTATTGAATTGTGATTGAATATCGTCAACACCTGCCATGGTTTATTATAACAAAATTCAAGTAGATTGCTTCGCCATACTATATTAGCTCGCAATGACAATTTAAACTCATAGGTTGAAAGAGAACTTCAGGATGTCATTGCGAGGAGTCCTTCTAGTCGGAGGACGACGAAGCAATCGATAAAAAATTAAGTGAGGTAGCTTTACCAGCACAATATTTTTTTATCAAATCAAGAACTTGTTTTGCCCCAGATTCAATGTAATTATTGCCTGTATTTTCATTCCCTTGAACGATAAGAAATACATCCGTTGTATCAGTAGTAATTTTGGTTGGTTCTACCTGAAGCACTTCCATTCTACAAATAATGTTATTTTCATCATCAATATATGAATATTCTCCAGGCGGCACGGGTGTTAGTGCATTGCTTCCAAGAGGATAAAACTTTTCATCTCCAGCAGTGAGTCTTAAAGTTACATTGCCCTTTATATTGTTCATGTCATGCGCTCCCAGTGCCAACTTGGTTTTTAGTGAAATAAAATTATAAATATCAACTAGTAAATTTATTCTAGGAAATCTTCCTGTTTCTGTAAATATTCTCACTAATTCCTCAGGAGATGCAGGAAATTTTCTGTTACTTCTTTTAACTTTTTCATGAAGCGTTCTAAACCCATGTAGTATCAAATCCTCTTTGTAGCTTTTTTCTTTCCAATCTTTTCTAAGTTCAGCAAGTTCATTTTGCAAAAAAAAATCAAAATTATGATCCGCTTTTGTGTTGGTAATATCTTGAATTCTAAACATCAAACCCTTTACACCAAGATTTTTGACCTCTGGTGACATCTTAAAACTAAGTATGCGCATGCTCAATTATATCAATAATGCGGCAAAACATTAGATTGCTTCGTCACTTCACTTCGCCTTCGCTCAGTGTAAACATTCCTCGCAATGACATACATACGCGTATAATAAAATATAGTGTGAAAAAATTCTACTGTGTTTACATTATTACGAACTATAATAATACCGTTCTCTATACGGGTGTCACAGGAGAATTGATCGGTCGCGTATGGCACCATAAAAATAAATCAGTTTCCTCATTCAGTTCAAAGTATAACCTCAATAAACTTGTCTACTTTGAAATATTTGAAAATGTTAGCGATGCGATTGTAAGAGAAAAGCAAATTAAGGGAGGATCTAGAAAAAATAAGATTAAGCTTATTGAAAAAGAGAACCCAGAATGGAAAGATCTATACGGAAGCTTATTGTATTAACCTAGAACTTATTAACTATATGTCAATGCGAGGACCCCGACGTCACGTCGGGGGACGTGGCAATCTCATTATTTTTATAGATTGCTTCGCTGTACTATGTTTGGCTCGCAATGACATAAATGAAGATTATTTCACCTGTTCTACGATTTTGGAGAAAACGGAGGGATGTTCGACTGCAATTTGAGACAACACCTTGCGATCTAAACCTACTTTTTTTTGAGTTAATTTATAGATGAATTGATTGTAGTTCAAACCCATGGTACGGACGGCGGCATTCAGTCTGATAATCCATAATGTTTTAAAATCTCTTTTTTTAAGTTTTCGCCCATCATAGGCATATTGACCGGCATGAAGCACCGCCTCTTGAGCTTTTTTAAACTGTTTATGGCGGGTCATCCAATACCCTTTTGCCATTCCCAATACCTTTTTATGCCTTCGTCTTGTGTTTACTCCACCTTTTACTCTGACCATATTATTTAATCCCTAACAACTTTTTCATTTTAATCGCAAATTTACCGGTCAATTCTTTCATGTGTTTTAATCTTCTTATAGTCCTTTTTCCTTTTCCATGACGAAGGTGTCTTAATTTTATCGAGCGGTGCATCACTTTGCCATTTTTGGTGATCTTAAAACGCTTTGCCGCTCCTTTATGTGTTTTTTGTTTGACTTTCATAGGGATAAAGGATGATTATATATTATTTACTTCTTTCTTGCAACCACAGCACGGATTACTCTTCCCTCCAGTCGTGGTTCTTTAGATATATTTACGTCTCCTAATAATGCGATGTATCTTTTGAAAAGGTCAAAAGCCATATCTTTTTTTCCCATTTCTCGTCCTTTGAGAGTAAGATTTATCCGCACCTGGCTTCCATGAGATAAAAAATCTTTTGATTTATTTACCAACCGTTCAAAATCGGCAGGACCTATAAAAAGAGATATCTTTACATCTTTGACCACGCTTTTCTTTATTCCTTTCCGTGCCTCTTTCAGTTTCTTTTCTTCTTGGTACAAGAATTTTTTAAAATCAATTATCTTCGCAACGGGTGGCACCGCGCGCTCCGCAATAAGTACCAGATCCATCTCTTTTTCTTGCGCCAAACGCATGGCTTCGTCTTTGGTAATCACACCGATCTGCTTGCCCTCATGGTTTATGACTCGCAACTGGGGGGCGGTGATACGAAAATTGGTTAACCAATATCGTCGGGGCGGCTGTCTATGATACGTATTTCTCAATGGTTGTTTTTAGCGTTTGAACAAACTCGTTAATTTTTTGTTTTCCCAGATCTTTTCCTTCGCGGCTTCGTACTGCGATGGTTGACCCTTCCACTTCCTGATCCCCCATTATAACCATATAGGGAATCTTTTGCAAGGTGGCTTGGCGGATTTTCTTCCCGATAGTTGCAGGTTCTTCGTTAAGTTCTACGCGAATATTATTCTTTTTTAGCTCTTCATATACCTGTTTGGAATACGGTATATGCTTATCAGAGATGGGAAGAAGCATGACTTGGACCGGCGCAAGCCACAAGGGAAATGCTCCTGCATAGTTCTCGATAAGGATTGCAAGAAAGCGTTCCAATGATCCAAGCGGTGCCCGATGTATCATGACCGGTGTTTGCTCTTTCCCCTCGTGATCAATATATTTTAAACCGAATCGCTCCGGCAACATGAAATCTATCTGCACCGTACCACACTGCCATTCCCGGCCAAGAGCATCTTTTATCAGAAAGTCGGCCTTAGGACCATAAAATGCGGCATCTCCTTCAGATACAAAGTAGTCTGCACCCACTTTTTTTAATGCTTCTTCAGCTTTTTGTTGAGCCACTTCCCATAATTCATTACTTCCTAAATATTTCTCTTTTTTAGACCTGATGCCCAGTCTCACTCTATAGTTATTAAATCCAAATGTTGCATATAATTTCTGAGTAAAAATAAACACAGACAAGAATTCAGCTACAGCCTGCTCAGGAGTACAAAAGATATGAGCGTCATCCTGAGTAAATGCACGTACACGTAAAAGGCCCGCAAGTTCACCTGACTGTTCATATCTATATACAGATCCTATCTCGGCAATCCGATAGGGAAGGTCTCGATATGACTTCGGAGTAAACTCGTATGATTGGATATGCATGGGGCATGTCATGGGTTTTACCAGATACTCCATACCGTCAACATCCATGGGGGAGTACATTTTTTCCCGGTAGAGATCCCAGTGGCCACTTTTTTCCCAAAGCGATTTTTTCCCAATATGCGGACTGTATACATGTTTAAAACCAAGTTTCACTTGCTCCGAAACCATATAGCTTTCAATCTCGCGCCGTATGACTGACCCATTAGGCAACCATATCGTAATACCCTGACCAACTTCGTTGTTGATGGTAAACAAGCCAAGCTCTTTCCCTAATTTTCTATGATCCCGCTTTTTGGCTTCCTCAATCATCTTCAAATATGCTTCAAGCTCTTGCTTAGTAAAGAATGCAGTTCCATAGATACGAGTAAGCATTTTATTCTTTTCACTTCCCCGCCAGTAAGCACCGGCAACGGAAAGAAGTTTGAAATTTTGTAAGTCCTTTGAGGGATTTTCTACATGACCCATCTTGCATAGGTCCAAAAAGCCTCCGGGATTATTAGTTGAAAGTTTCTTCCCTTCTTTCGAAAACTCCCTCGCCATTTCAACTTTATATGGGTTATGCTTAAATAGTTCTTCAGCTTCCTTTAGAGTTACTTCCTTAAAAGTAAAACTTTTCCAATCCCTTACTTTTTTATTCATCAGTTGTTCAATTTTCGGCAGGTCAGATTCGGAGATTTTAACATCTCCCATATCAAAGTCCTGATAAAAACCTTCCTCAATCGAAGGTCCTATGGCATTATGGCTCCCCGGCCATAGCTCAAGTACTGATGCGGCTAATAAATGAGCGCAGGTATGTCTGAGTGAGTTTAAATTTTGTTTTTCCATAATAGTTGTAATTATTATAAACGTTATAACAGAAATGTGTGGCAAAAAAAATTACGACGAAGTTCCTCCTTTTCAGGAGAACGTAGTTGTGGTTAGAAGAGATATATTATTCTTCATGGTGTTTACGCTAGTGGACCTGACAGGACTTGAACCTGTGACCTTTTCAATGTCAATGAAACGCTCTAGCCAACTGAGCTACAGGTCCAGTGCGCGACCAAAGGGACTCGGACCCTCAACCTCTTCCGTGACAGGGAAGCGCTCTAGCCAATTGAGCTATGATCGCTATGACTTTTTTTGAGCTTTGATTCCTAAACAATCTCTCCTTTGAGATTACTATTTGACAATCCTGTTATTTTAACACGTTTCATCTTGCCCCGCAAGCTAACATCAGTTTTTATCCAAGACAAAATTTGGTTATTTAAAATAGCTTTTTGAAAACCCTCCTTCACTTCTCCAATAAATAGTGCCAGGCCAGTTGTGCCAACATGCATTACGAGAAATTTCAGATATTTTTTTGTACTCAGATCAGATAATGCTTTTGCCCGCTTTGCCTTTTCACTCGCGCTTGGCTCCTTCAATCGCTTCCGCTCATAGTATGCGGCTGTGTTTTGACGTGCAGAAAATCTGAAAACGTGAAATTTATTTATGGGTGACTTTTCAAGGAAAGTATACGTATCCTGAAAGTCTTCTTCTGATTCATCCAAATAGCCCACAATGATATCCGTTGCAATAAGTGCGAGAGGATTGATTTTTTGTATCTGATTAAGCTTATTAAGAATATCTTCTTTTACATAATCACGCTTCATAAGGCGCAGGATCTTATTTGACCCAGACTGAATAGGAATATGAAAAAAGTTGCTGAATCGTGGGTTTTTACTCAACTTTTTATAATATTCAATAAATTTGTCATCAATGCTCCATGGATGAATGGACCCAAAGCTAATCCTAGGTATTTTAGTTCGATTTATCGATAAATCGATGAGACCTATAAGAGATTCTCCCGTATCGTGCCCAAAGGCTTCTGTGTTAATGGCGGTGAGAATGACTTCTTGGAGTTTGTGCGGATTATGGTTATAACGACTATAATGGATTATATCGGTTATAATCTGCTCAATTTTTTTAGACTTAGGTACTCCTCGAAGATAAGGCACAATGCAGTAGCTACAGAAGCGGTGACAGCCGTCTTGGATTTTGATCATCACACGGCCGGAAGATAGAAATTTGTCAGCATTAGCCACGTTTAACTGGTCCAGTTGAACAGGCACAGAAGGGAGAAAAGCGTTTTTTTATAAGAGTAACAAGAAAGTCCTTATCAATGTTACTTATAAGAAGATCTATAGGTATATCTTTCCAAAGATTGTTTTTCATCCAATAGGTAGCACTACAGCCGGTTACTACCATTTTTATCTCCGGATTTAGTCTTTTTAGCCTTAGGATGAGCTGTCTGGCCTCACGCTCGGCTTTGGCTGTCACCGCACAACTGTTTATAATATATACATTCGGAGACTGACTGTCATGAAGAAAGCCTGCTCTGATCATCTGTTGATCAATAACCATTTTTTCAGCCTCATTTACCCTACAGCCGAAGCTAAAACTGTCAAATTTTGTTTTAATATACATATTGAATATATAAGTAGTAAATAATTATAAGATACTTGACATCTTAAATAAACTATGTTATAATAATCCCTAGATCCTAAGGTTCTTCTACCTGCTAGAAAAGCTTTAGGATTTTTTTTATGACCAAAACTATTTTCCGATACATCATCCTACTTATCTGCTCCTTAACCATAACGGCGGCTGTATCTCCCGTTCACGCAGAACTTGTGGCCGGTAATTCAGCACTCATCAATTATACGAAATTGAATAATAAAGAGTACAAAGCTACCCAAGATCTTTTTATCAAAAAAATGGCTATCAAAAACTACATACTCAAATACAATGGTCCTCTTGCGGATGAAACAGACGCCTTTATCAAAGCCTGTACCCAATATGACTTAGATTGTTATCTGCTTCCAGCCATATCAGGAATTGAGTCTTCATTTGGACTATACTTGAGGCCAGGAACCTTTAATCCTTTTGGGTGGGGTCGCGGAGATATCTCTTTTACCTCATATTCTGATGCTATTATGACCGTTGGAAAAGGTTTGAGAGAAAATTATATCAACAAAGGTGCAACAACGGTCGAGCAGATCGGGCGCATATACTGTGAAGGTAATACCTGGGCGGGGAAAGTAACTTATTTTATGAAACAACTAGAGAATGAAGAAAAAAATCTATTGCTTTTGAGCACAAATACGGTATCATTGTAATGTAATGATAAAACATACTCTTAAAAAACTTCCTAAGAACACTCATGAAATCTTGATTGACGTATCGTGGGATGAGATAGAAAAAGAATACAAAACTGCCTTTGATGTAATACTGGCTGAATTTAGCCTTGAAGGATTCCGCAAGGGCAAAGTCCCTCCTTCACTTGCAGAGAAACACATCGCAAAAGACCAGGTATACAATCAGCTTATCCGCACGATGCTCCCCCGTATATATGAGGAAATCATAAAGAAAGAAGGGTTAAAGCCTATTGTATCCCCCAAAATTGACCTCGTGACCGCTAAAGAAAAAGAAACATGGCAGGTCAAGGCGACCTTGGCCGAGAAACCGGAAGTTGAGCTTGGGGAATATAAAAAGAAACTTCTGGAGGCAAAGGCTAACATGAAAAAGGATGATATATGGGTTCCGGGAAAAAATGAAGCCAAAAAAGAGGATCCCAACGCTAAAAAGGATAAAATACTGAATGAAGCGCTCTCACTCCTCCTCAAGGAGGTGAAATGCGAAATCCCTCCCCTTTTAGTCGAATCTGAGCTCAACCGCAAGCTTACCCAGCTTCTGGACGACGTACAAAAGATCGGGCTCACGGTTGACAGCTATCTCCAGTCCAAGGGACTCACTATGGAGCGCTTAAAGGAGCAGTACACACGCGAGATTACTGACATGTACAAGCTTGAGTTTATCCTGCTTGATATAGCTGATAAGGAGAGAGTTGAGGTGAACGACGCAGATATGAGCAAGCTTTTTGCTAACCTCAAGGATGATAAGGAAAGAGAGTCAGCAAAGGCAAACGCCTATTTTTACGCGTCTGTTTTACGAAAACAAAAGACCCTTGATTTCTTAATTAGCTTATAGTATAATTAGGCTATGCCAAATAAGCCTATAGTAAAACAAAATTCGGGCCAACTCAAAGCCAATGCGGTTGAGTCTCTCAAAGACTTTAGTACTTCGACTGTCAAAAATGTAGGCTCCTCTTTCAAGGATTTGGGTACGGGAATGCTTGATCAATTCTTCGGAGGGTTTGAGGATGATGATGACAATGAAGTGACGATGGGTAAAGAGTTTTCTCCTCCCTCAAAGGAACAAAAAGTATCTCCAAAATCAAAAAAAGAAGCGAACATTTTTAACTATAATGAATATCATGAATCGGTGTTGGTTAAAAAAGAAATTCGCCAACTGGTCGAGCAAATCAGGAAAGAAATTCAATATATCAGGAAAGCAGATAAATCTTTATTAAATGAGGTAAAGGATATTGAGAAAATCGCGATAGATTCTCTCCCTGAAAAACCAGGAATATATCATATTCGTTTCCTTGAAATAGTACTTCGTACGCTTCAACTCCTCCGCCAAAAAATGGGAGAGTCAAAGACGTGGATGCAGGCTCTCATCTCAAAAAAGAAAAAAAGAGGATCATTGTTTGTGGTACAGTCTAAAAAAGCAGGTACTCAATATTCGATGTCACAAGAACTTTCTAACGCACGGTCAGTGCAATAATCATTCAATTATCTTCAGGAAAGTATTTACTCCATATGCCCACGATCCATCCGACGGAGGTGTATATTTTCGCATGATATCTTCAGGAGTAGTGAGTCCCTTATCAATATAATATTTTTTGATGCCTCGACTGATAGTATCAATTGCCTCATCATAGGAATCAAAGCGGGTAACTTTATTGCCGTAAATCCCCCATCCCCAGCAATTATGCGAACCTTCGTAAACATACTTACATAAATTTGATTCCTGCATAGCTATGGCAGGAAGCAATCGGTAATCAAATTGGTTTTGATCGGCATACTTTACAAACGTTTCGGCGTTATCATAAAGAACAGAATTATATTTTCTGAAGAAAAACTTGAGATTGGCTACCCTAATATCGTTCGTATTAAATTCTTCTAAAATAGTTTTTTCCGAAACCTTATCAGTTTCATTGAAGGCCAAAAGGGAAGAAATTTCAGATAGATTATTCATAATTGCCCGGTAAAATACAATTTTTCTATTGCGCCTAATTATCACCTTTGCAATAAAAATACACGCAAGTAAAGAAACAATATAAAGTAATAAGAGAAAAAAGGCGCGCTTGACCATATCAGGTTTTATAATAAAAGGTGGAAAATGGTTCAGATTTAATCGTATAGACTATTTTCTTTTCCCATCCGGTAATTTTAAATCCATGTGAAATGACCAGAGTTCCCTTGCGGATTTCTTTCTCCATTTTAGGCAGAAGTTTTTTTATCGTTTCCGGCATGAGAAACATATATATACAATTTGCGTTGGAAAAGTTTACATCAAAAATATTTTTATTTAGAAAGGTTACTTCCTCAAGATGCTGGCGCGAAGCGAGTAATTTTGAAAGGATAATGAGCAAACTGTTAATATCGACTCCGATTCCCTTTACTCCATAGACTTGCACAGCGCGGCGTACAATCCTGCCGTCACCGCTCCCGAGTTCCATGAAGACCTGATCTTTCTTAAGGTTGGCCTTTTTAAGAATTTCATCAATGTGTTTTTTTGAGGTGGGGACGTAAGGAGCGCCCATGATAGATGAATACAGAAGACCTATCGAGTAGGCGGCAAGACCACCTAGGAATATAAGCTCAAGGATAAGGAGCGCAAGGTATAAAATTACGTTCATCCGTATAGTATAATATAAAATCACAGCACTCGTAGCTCAATTGGATAGAGCATTGGTCTTCGGAACCAAGGGTTGGGTGTTCAAGTCACCCCGAGTGCACTTGAAACGTTTGCTAAAAAGCATAGCTTTTTAATTTGCCTTTGGCAAATTGGCAAACATTTCAAGTGTAAACACATTATGAAATGGTATGTCTATATCGTCCAATGTTCTGACAACTCGTTATATACGGGAATAAGTACGGATATAATCAGAAGAGTTCAAGAACATAATGAGAGTAATGATAAAGGAGCAAAATCATTGAGGGGTAGGCGGCCAGTAAAATTGGCATATTTTGAAGAGTATAATAGTCAATCAGAAGCTAGAATACGTGAAGCGGCTATAAAAAAGTGGAAAAGGGAATATAAGATTAAATTGATAATGAAGGGTAAGAGTCCGTAGCTCAATTGGCAGAGCATCTCCCTCTTAAGGAGGTGGTTGGGAGTTCGATTCTCCCCGGACTCACTTTAGGACGCCAACATGGAAGCTTTCAGAAGTTGACTGGTTGAATAACCATGTTGCGTTGGTAAAGACACATACGCCGCTCCACAAACCGTTGCCCTCCTAGCCATTTCTTGTTGGATATACTCGGGAATAGCCATATTCCCAAAATATATATTTGGTTTAATCTTTCTCAGCATATTTTCATAGCCTTTATCCGTGTATGGAATTCTGCCTATTCTTGTAAGATAGCCATCAAAGCCTGATGCAAGTACCCATTTATGCCGCTCCCAATCTCTGGAAACTGGATCAACGCCCTTGTACATCCTCGTACGACGACCATTCTCCAATCCAAGTATTAAAACATCACATTGTTCCCTTGCTAAGAGAACGTTTGCCCAGCTGGCAGGAGTAGGCATTCTATAATGCCCATGAAGAAAGCCAACTGAAAAACCTTGTTGCTTACTTTCTTCTGATACTTGAGCCGCTTCATTGATTGAATAAACATGATTATCAATACCATTTTGTTCCGGTGGAACATGCCATGGCATAAGTTTTTCTATAGGGATATTCTTCCTTCTCCCAATTTCAAAAAGCGCTGTTGATAGTTGACGATAATAGTCATTATGGATATCAATCGCTATTGCAGAAATACCAGCGCAGAAAATAGCAACACTATCCAGTTTTTTAAATTGCCTGATGTAGTTTTCTGCTTCCTTGATGATTTCAATGGTCGGTGGCCTTTGCCATGAAGTAAGTAAACGTGACACATCACGAAGCTCTAACATAAGGATATTATAGCAGTTTAGACTTTTGCAACTATTTTGTCTCTTACAAGAAGTTGAACATCTCCATGTACAGCTCTGTTGTTGCCTTGCACTTTTGGCCTGAAAATGAGCCCAATTATTTCTTGTCCTTTTCCATAGTCGCCAATTTTTGCTACATCGGGCGTAGTCATCACAACATATGGTTCTTCTTCAGTTGGCCCGTCAATTTTAACTTGTGATCGTGCATTATCTTTAAAACTTTTTAAAAATTTGGCTACCAACATTGCATCACCAAGTTTTGTATTTGTACTTGGTACTTTTGGCGCCTCATATTTAGCACTTATTGCACGGCCATATTCATCACGAAGAGAAAATGATGTACTGCCATCTTCTTTTACATATATTCCTAATGATGTACTTATAAATGGGCTAAATGCACAGAGCATATCATCTTTGGCTTGTCGAGCTTTATGAGAATTCCCTTCAATTTTACTGTAGCCTGAATTGCTATTAAAAAGCTTAAGCATTAACGTAAGTGGAGCAAACGTTCTTTTCCAATATTGATCTTTATGTAAATGAATGTCATTGTCAAAAAGATGTGCAGATGTTTCACTACTAAGAGCGATACTTGCTAATCGCATCTTCTGTAGAGGAATTGTTTGAATACGACTTTCTCTTAGACTTAGCATAAGGTTTTAGACTATTATATCAAGTAATTTTAGATTTTCAAGTTAATTTATACTGATTAGTAAAATATAATTCTGATTTGGCTTGAATACAAGCCTATAGTATGATATAATTCGGGCATGAATAATGCTATATTAGGCATAGTCACAGCCGTAACCATTATGTTCTCAGGACAGCCTGTAGTACCACAAAATAGGGTGCTTACCGAGGCTAATTACTCCCTCACCAACAGGTATTCAAATACCTATGTAAATGATGTGTTTACTGACAATATTCTTCTCACTCTGGCGTATATGGGTGGAAAAGTTAAAAAAGGTGAGAATATCGCTTGGAATGACGTGGAAAAACCAGGCACAAATAGCCTCGTCCTGAAGCCGGGTGAATCGTTTGCATTTCACGACACAGTGCTACCTAAGTATAAAGACAGTGTAAAGCTTACAACAAACGCCCACTTTAACTCGTTTGAAGGGTTTAAATCTGACGGCTGGCTTGTTGGTGATGGGGTCTGTCATTTAGCCTCCTTCATGTACGCAGTAGCCAAGCAGGCAGGGCTTGCCTCGGAAGCTCCTACCAGGCATGATTTTGCCAAGATTCCCGATGTCCCTCGTGAATTAGGGGTGTCAATCTATTACATGCCTGATAATCCCGGTTCAAGTACAGCACAGAACTTATATATTACAAATAATTTTTCAAAGACAATTGCTTTTGTATTTACTCATGATAAGGAGAATTTGAACATAAAAGTGGAAGAGATTAATTAATTTAGGTTGCAATTTTAGCCTGGATTCCCGCCTTCGCGGGAATGACATGATCGCTTTACAACCCTTGAACTATATACTAAGATAAGATTGTGAGAAAGAAAACTACCCATACAAGGGCAAAGACAACGCATCGTTCACCAAAAAGTAAAGATAGTTTTCAGCCAACCTTTATACGATATTCTCTCAGCCTCATCGCAATTGCCGTCCTAGTTGCATTGATTTACCCCCTTATCTCAAAAGCAAAAGTAACCTGCGCAAATACACTGAGCTGTGAAGAAAGTCTGAAATTGAAAGTTGAAAATAATACCATTGGGATTTTTAATAATCAGCGCGTGACCGTGCCAAACATTGCCCTTAGGCCCAAATGACACCAAACCAGCAGTACTCGGAGCAAAATCTTCTGAGTTAAGTGAAAAACATATTTATGTAAATCTCAAGACTCAGATTCTCACCGCGTATGATGGAGGAGAGCTTTTTATGCAGACACCTATATCATCAGGTAAGTGGTTCCCTACACCGATAGGTGAATTTACTATATGGGTGAAACTCCGATCTACTCGAATGAGTGGTGGGGAGGGTGCCGATTACTACAATCTTCCCAATGTTCCTTATGTCATGTTTCTTTCAAATAATGAAGTGTCTGCGAGCTCTGGGTTCAGTTTGCACGGCACTTACTGGCATAATAATTTCGGACACCCGATGAGCCATGGATGTGTGAATATGAAGACGACGGATATTGCCAAATTATACGAATGAGCAACGCCGGTAACAGATGGATTGACAACCAACGCAACCAGTGATAATCCGGGGACAAAAGTAACTATTTTTAATGGAGACTAGGATGTAATTAGAGTCTGGATTCCCGCCTGCGCGGGAATGACGATTAGATATTATTGGTAATAATATGTTTACACTAAAACACAATTTGGAAACGTTTTTTATTATTAGCTTAGGGACTGCTTTAAGCCTGTTTGTGTTGGTTCAGCAGAATAATAAAGTCGATCAAAGAGTATTCTCTTCTTTGAATTCCTCAGTAGAAACCAGCCTTCCCTCACCCGCCCCCAGCTATCCCGAGTTGAATTCCGTGATGGGCTCACCCGATGGGACTAAATCGCTTTTGATGAAAAAACGAAGAGCAGAAGATCAAACTAATTATTCCTTCTTCACTTCTTCATCAAGCGAGTACCCACAGCTGATATTCGCAAGAGATCTGGATGAATCTCACAGTCTCACGGTTCCCTATAATACCTGGTCACCTGATAATAAATATTTTTTTCTCAAGGAAACCACCCCCACGGTAAACAATTATTTTATTTTCAACGCTTCAGGGGTTCCTTTGAAGGATGAAATAAAGTATATCAATATCCAGGATCTATTTTCGCAAAAACAACCAGATTACTCGATAACCGATGTAACAGGGTGGGCGGATCCAAATCTCATAATCGTAAATGCTAAGAAAAACAATGACGGTCAACTCGTTTCTTTCTGGTTTGAGGTGAGTAGTCAATCCTTTATCCAGTTGAGTACTTACTTTAACTAAGAAAACTCGCTAGCAGAGTTTTCTCAAAATCAAATTAACAACAATCCCCTTTTTCATCTTCTTCACAGCATCCACAACACAGTTCTTTAACTGCTCCTAATTTCTTTTCAAGATGAGCAATCTTTTCCTTATCTCCTTTTACATAGATAACGAGCTCTTCTCCCTTATTCTCGACTTTTACGTCAAGACCTTTTAAAAATTTTGCAAAATGCATATATATCACCTCCATTCATTGATAACTAATAGTACTTATATTATATATCGATACATTTAAATATGTCAATATGTATAAGAGTATCAAATGGGTGCATTATTTCCCCAATTCTTTATTGAAGCCAAGACAACAGGAAGAAATCATTTTTTTATTCAGAGAGTAAAAAACTTCTTTGCCTTTCTTCATTGAAGTAATAAGGCCGGCTTGTTTCAAAAGACTGAGATGATGCGAGGTAGTGGGTTGGGACAATTTAATATGTTTGATGATGTCTGTAGCATTGAGCGAGCCATATTTCTTCAAAAGTATTAGAATTTTCTGCCGGTGTCGGTCGCTGACTGCCTGAAAAAACTTAAGCCAAATTTTGGGATTACAACAGGTATTCATATCGATATCAATCGATGTGATTGATAAACAATATTATATAATAAGTTTGAAAATTAAGTCATTGATTTTATTTATTTAAAAATGAGTCGTATCTAAGTTTTTTTCTGCTGGAGTAGACGACTCTACTTGCATGGTTGGTTTTTATCATAACCTTGTTTACAAGCAATCTACTATCACGACAGTAGATGGTAATTGCTTCATTGCAAGGAATCCAAACATAGCCTAAAATGCGGCCAAACTTGTCATCTTGGTAGGTATCGTATTCAAGTGACAGTTCTTTATCAATAATAAGACTCGTTAAATAGCTTTTTGCTTCATCGTAGCCAACATTTCCCCGATTCGGTGAATCAATTCCTAACATTCTAAACGATAGGCCATTTTTCATTACAAATGTGTCACCGTCGATTACGGAGACAGAATAGGTCTTATTAGGAAATATTTGGCGAATTTGATAGTAATTTTTGATTTTATCAAGATTTTTCCAGCCGGTCCATCCAAGCACCGATGCCATAATGAGACCGGCAATAAGGATTTTTGGGATCTTCTTTTTTTCCAAATATTGAGTGGTGAGCTTCTTGGGCATAAGTTGATTTTAACACAATTCTGTGAGTTATTATTAAAATATATTGCTTTAGATTGTTATATTGGGCCACTTTTAACCGAGGCGGTTGAACTGGGTAGCATCAAATGATAAAATATGGCAAATGGTAGAAATAATGAGGCATTTCCGTCCTGAAAGAAAACTACGCCTTGACACTATTATTGTTGGCGGGGGAAATGTTTCGGGCGGGGCAATCTGTATTGAATTAGGTAGAGCTGGTAAAAGTGTACTTTGTGTCGATCAAATGAATCCCTTAATGGTACATGATGGTCGTTCCTGTACTAGTTGTGGTGGAATTCTCCAGGAAGAAACAGCAGAACTTCTGGAAGAATTAGGCGTACCTGTCGAAGAAGCAACCCGAAGGAAACTTGACGGCTTTATAGTTACTTTGCCAACGGGGGAAGAGATGAAAATTGACACACCAATGAGATCAGTATATCGAGGCCACGGTCCAAGAAACGCCGTAAGAAAAAAACCTGGATTGGACGCATTAATTTTAAAGACTGCTCTAAAATATCCCACGGTACGTTTTCACAAAGGAGAGATTAGGGACGTTGACTTAAGTTCAGGCGATCAGGCATTAGTCTATCTCAAAGGAATGAACGAGCCTCTCAAGTCTGATTTTTTTGTGGGGGCTTTTGGGCATAATCCCGACTTAGTGACAAAACATATAAAAGTTCCACCAGGCAGTAAACTTGACACACCGAAAACTCAAAAATCAATGGTAATGGAAATTGAGGTTGGAGATGAGTTGCTGGAAAAATGTTTCGGTTCATATGCTCGTGTTTTGGTTCTACCGTACGATAAGACTAAAAAAAATTCAAATGTATTGTTTGTAGCATTCATTCCTAAAAACGATGGAGCTTTAGCGATGGTTATCATGGGAGATGGAGATGTTAAATCAGGCGATGTTGATGATTTTATTGCATCTCCATATTTAAGCAGTGCTTTATCTCGTGAATTAGTTGAAAAAATAAAACGGACGGACTGGGTCAATCAAGGGGGGTGTAAGCTGTGTTCTTGTACAAGAGGTTCTATCACGACCGCATCTCCTGAGCACTCTCTTATTGCAAAAGAGGGCGGGGCATTGTTAATTGGTGATACAGGAGCAACCCGATTATATAAAGATGGATTGGGTGCGGCTGTGAAAAATGCACATGCCGGAGCTGAAGCAATATTAAAGGGCGATTTTAACTATTATCAGGTGCAGATGGAACATGAATTTCCCCACGATGATCATATATATGCCGACGGTTTTCTAAGGTTGAATGACGCAATAATAG
>CAYINK010000002.1:0-25729 GCA_964364765.1 uncultured Gammaproteobacteria bacterium | reverse complement strand
GGCACCTGCAAGATACGGTTCAAAAAATGCTCCAAATACGCGGTACAGGTGGGGATCCCACCCTTGATTTAAAAGGTTTCTGAGGTTAGGATAAAAAATGTATTGGAGCCAGGATGTCAGAATGATAATGAATACCAAGAAAAACATTTCTTTAATTAAGTGACCACTTTCTTTTTTAAATAGTCTTAAATGCACTGACAGATATATAAAATGAAAAAGATAAAAACCAAATCTGAATAAGTACAAAAAACCGACACTGTTTTCGTACAAGTCAAAAGAACGGAACGAAAAAAGAAAGGAAATGAATAAAATAAGAAGGAAAAAATAAATACTTTTGAACGTAATATTGCGTTTAAATGGAGCTGTTTTATGCTTGATAATAAGTAGTACCAAGGCAATAGCCATCAGAACTTCATAGGGGTATATGTTTATTTGCTGATTAAAGAACGAAATCCGAGCAAATTGCCCTAATGGAAAAAGAAAGGTGGCTAAATACTCTACAACGATTATCAATACATTGAACATAATCAATTACGAAACATCAATTCTTGTATATTGGAAAAGCTTTGCCCTGACTAGGAACGAATGGAAACTCATGAGAAATGCGTATGCAAAGCCTGCCGCACCGTCAAGAAAACCGAGATAAATAAAGAAGGTTAGAAAAAATTTAGCCGGAGGGTAGAGAAGTACCGGCAAGATGTTCCCTTTTTTACCTTGTTTCTGCAGTTCCCTCGCTCGAATAGAGCTATAGAGATTGATATCATGAATAAACTCCTTCAGAGTTGGATGTGGATTATGATTCAAAAACCCTCTCAGCTGGCCCACAGGCAAATCGGTCACAAATTCTTCGTGCACAACCCCCTTCCATTTCCCACTTCCCTTTTTTACCAATCTAATAATTCCTTTATTTCGAGTTTTCGCCGTCTCACCAAATTTGAGCTCTCGCCCCCACCAGAAATCACGTCGTTTAATGTAATATGCGTTTATGTCATTGCGAGCAATCTTAATAATTTCTGACTTTAACTCTTCGCTAACCTCTTCATCCGCATCCAGAAACAATACCCGCTCATTTTTCGCCTTTTCCATCGCCCAGTTTCTCTGAGCCGCAAAATCCCCTTTTGACTCATGTTTTAAAATTTGAAATTTGGATTTGATTTGATATTTGTCATTTGTGATTTGTGCATTTTCTAGGGTATTATCAGATGATAGATCGTCAACGATGATAATCTCATCACAGAATGCCACAGACTTAATCGCCCGCTCAATATTCTTCTCCTCATTTTTGGTTAATATTATCGCCGATATTTTCATAACAGAATCTACTTTTCCAGCACTAATTTTTTGTATAACTCCTCAATCTTCTTTGCTGTTTTCCTGCAATCATACTCTTTTTCTACCCGCTCTCTCCCCATTGTACTAAGTTTCCGTGCAAAGATTTTATCCTCAATAAGTTTGCGTATGGCAAAAGCCAAGCCATTTATATCACCTTCATGTATATATATTCCTGCATTCCCCACAACTTCTTTGATTGCCCCCGTATCGTACGCAACTATGGGAAGACCACAAGCCATGGCCTCTATGAGTACCATGCCATATTGCTCCTCCCACGTCTTCGTACTTTTTGAAGGAAGGATAAATATATCCGCTTCATGATAAACTTTCGGCATCTCCTCATACCGCTTTTGTACGACCGTTACAAACCGGTCAAGTTTATCGAGTTTAATTTGTGATAGAAGAACGTTATTTAACGGTCCTTCCCCTATTATTTGTAATTTGATATATAAATTTGAATTGTCATTTGTAATTTGTGATTTGACATTTTTAAACGCCTCATACAAATCAAGAGTTCCCTTTTCCTCAACTAATCTTCCTACAAACAGAATAGTAAAATTTTTAACATTTGACTTTAATTTTTGACTTTTGACGTTTGACTTTTTACTTTTAAATCTATTTAGGTCAATTCCCAACTTAATAATCTTCATTTTGGAACTATCAACTCCCTCCTTCACCAAGCATTCCTTTGCACGTTCTGTGTAGCATAAGAACATGTCTGCGTGTTTTTGCACAAATTTCTTAATTCTTTTCTTTTGCGGGATGGATTCATTGTTGTGAGGAATTGTCTCCCACGAAGTAACAATTAATTTTTTAATTTTGTTCTCACTCCGCAACTTGGCAAGTTGGTAACTATAGTAGTAGTGAGGATCCGCCGTGTGAAAAATGTCAAACTGAGATGCGTATTTCCCCAATCCAAACAATATCTGTGAATCACCAAATGTCCGATTTGAAATTATTTTCACTGCTTTGCCAACGCCTGATATGTCTGCCAAGCTTGGGAGCTTAATAACAGGAAATGCAAAGTTTGTGTGGATAGGTCGCAAAGACGAAATACCTACCAGCTGAATGGTTTTACTTTTAAAAATATAGTTTTGTCCCTCAAAATTATTGAGATATTTTCCCCGCACTAATGCAACTTTTGTCATGAGAATATTTTCTTTTTATAAACACCAAATACTAGCACTAATAATATACTCAAATTTATTAATTCCGAAATCACCGTGATATAGGAGGATGCAATATAGGAAAAATGGGGAACGAAAATAAAGTTGAGAACTGCGTTTACGAGTGAAATAAAGATGAATAAACCCACTGCAAGATGTGATAATTCGGAAACGTATAATAAACTGAGAAAAATTGAATTAAAGAGAATTAAAGGAAGCGCCCAAATAACTATTTTTACTACGTCTATGGCTTGAGTATAATTGCCTTTCAAGATATGGGGAAGAAATATACTTCCCAGAAACTGTGTAGCTAATACAACAGTAAAACCAATCAGGCTCAAAAAAAGAACATGCTTTATAACTTTTGGCAACAATCTGGCTTTTTGATCGAGGGCTGTCTTTGAAAATATAGATGCCGAGAGCACGTTATAGCTTGAGGCAAAGAGGATCGTCGCCTCAAAAAATTTATATCCTGAAGAATATATCCCAACTGCAGACGTTCCCTTCAAAAAGTTAAGAATGAATACGTCAATTTTAAAATAAATACCGGCGAATAGACTTACGAGAACAAACACATATGATTTTTTTACAATACTTATCCATTCACTTATTTCGATAACCATCCTTAATTTTTGAGTTAAGTTCTGAATCAAATAAAGATAGAGAAACGAATATAAAATATAGAAAAATGAGGCGACCCCTAGGATGACCCCAATATCTCTAAAAATATAGGCTGAAATTACCATACATCCAATCATGATCACATTGGTCGCAACTGAAATGGCAGATGTCTTAACCATTTCTTCTCTTATTGAAGTGATGATCAGATACATTCCCGATGTCATGTTATAAAAAATGACAAAAGATACAAGAAAAATGTAGAAAATGATGCTCGTCTGATAGTGGAATAGGTAGGCGAGAAGAAGAGTAATGATAAAAATTGCGAGTGATAAGAAAAATCGCAAGGTGAATAATGAATGAACTTTTTCTTTCCCTTCACGTGGGAGATAAACCATACCGTATGAAGTCGTGCCGAAATCAACCAAGGGAGATAAGATTGTCACATGAGCCCATGCAAGGGTATAGATGCCATAATCTTTTAAGGGAATATATCGAATCATGGTTATGAACAAGAAAAAATGGAGCGCTTTGTTTATGAAGGCCGAAGCATTCAAACTAAAGAAATTTCGTACAAATGATGAGCGGAATAAAACTGCTAAGATAAGACTTCGCTCCTCAAATATCGTCATGGGAGCACGAATAAGCTCACGCATTTTTTGTAATACATTTCCATACTTTAATAAGAAACGGAGACGGTTCTTTGCGAGAAGATATTTTTTTTGAGTGCTACTTTCGGACGTCTCAAAGTGTATGTAAGAATTCTGTGAATCTATACCTATTTTTAAATCCTTAAGACGTGCACGTTGGCAGAAGTCAACATCCTCATAGTACATGAAGTATGACTCATCCCAATATCCCACCTTGCGAAGAACTTCTTTATCAAACATGAAGAGGGATCCTGAAACGAAATCAGTATCTATAAATCTTGTGTCGGGTTTATGTTCTGTCAATCCTCCACTGAGTCTCCATCGATCTATCTCACCTCCGTAATATGTTTTGCCTTTTTGCTTCATGGCAAGCCCCCAAACATCGAGTTGCTTTTTTCCTTCAAGAAGATCTCCTGAGGTTAATCCTCTCAATGAAATGTCCGGGTTACATACGATAAATACATCCGCTTTATCTTTTACTCCTTTACGTATGCCTTCGTTCACTCCACTCGCATATCCTCTTCCACTCACAGTATTATCAATCCAATAGATATGATAATCTGCAAACCCGAGATTTGTTATTTCATCCTCTAACCGACTCACTTCACTTTGAGGCGTGTTGAACAGAGTAACAATTACGGCAACCTTCATAGGGTAACTTTATCAATAACTTGCAACAATTCCTCGGTGAATTTATTCCAAACAAAAGATGACTTAATGGTCTTTGAGGGTGGTGTAATTTGTTTGACAGCCTGTTGCATAAAGCTTACGAAAGATTTTCTGTTATTTGTAATGTGCAATGATTGAAAAAAATGCTTGAATTCCTGATAAAGAGGAATGTCATTCACAATGACTTGCTGACCCAGATGTAGAGCTTCAATCACCGGATAACAAAATCCCTCCTCATGTGATACGTTCAATACCGCATAACAATTCAGATAGTACTGTACTAATTCTTTATCGGTCACATCATTCAAAAAAATAAGATTATTGCATACCTTCTTGTAAGTATGAGATTGGGATATTTTCTTAAAATACGCCCCCTCTTTTGAACCGATGAGGATTAATTTAATATTTTTACTATCTGTTTGAACTAGAAACTCAGAGAAATATTCTATAAGAAGTTCTATATTTTTTGCCGCCTTAATTACTCCCACATACAGAAAAAATTTCGCTTTCATCGGTTGAGTTGTTTTCAATTTACCTAAATGATCTGCGCCCGGATAGATACGAATAATCTTGCTTTGAAGAATTTTTGGAAAACGGGACGATATTTGATTTCTAATATAATTGGAAAAAACGATGATGCGGTCTGCTCCATAGAGGGCATATTCCGTTTGCCATCTCATTCGCTCAGGATCTCGGTAGTACTGCGGGTTGGCATAAAAACCAAAATCATGAATAAAAACAATGCTTTTTTTTCCAAACACGCGCACTAAATGAGATAGAATACCGGAAAAACCAAGATATATCCCGGTTCGGTCGAGCAACATACGAAAAGGAAGAAAGATTGAGGAAAATAAACGTTTGGGCAAGTTTCTGTAGATAATCGATTCTGTGGTATTAAATATTTTTTTATCATTGAAAAAATAATAAAACCACTTTTTTTGTGTACCCTTTTTTGCAGACAGAGAGTTCAAAAATGAATTCACGAGTCGTTGTATGCCGCTTTTTACTTCGTCTTTCGGGTAAAAATCACCCCCATCTATTCCCACGCGAATTATATTTTGTTTTGTTGCAGTCATATAAAACATTGATTTGCTTTAGGTAATTATATACAATACCTTGAGTCATATCTATGGACATGATAGAAAAAAGAAAAGATTTGCAGGCTGTGATTTTCTTAGTGTTTCTGTGTTTGATCTTCTTCTTTGACGTCCTTTTTTTTGGAAATGTTTTTTACGCGGGTGATAATCTTTCTATAAATGTGCCTTCAAAAATCCTCTTTTTTCGCATGCTGGGTCAAGGGCAACTCCCCCTTTGGAATCCATACATTTTTTCGGGTACCCCTTTTCTTGCAGATATAAACCTCGGTCTTCTTTCTCCTTTTAATGTATTTTATCTTTTCTTTTCTCCCCTTCGTGCACTTTCATTTTCAATTATCTCCGCGGTATTATTTGCTGGTATTTCCATGTTTTGGCTGGGTAGAAGTTTAAAGCTTTCCCGTTTTGCCTCAGTCACTGCCGCCTCGGTATTCATGTTCTCAGGTTCTCTCATGACTCACACCATGAACACCGCTATTTTAAATACGATTGTATGGCTTCCCTTATTATTCACTTCGATTAAACGTTTAATCGAAGTGGGTAAAATAAAATATGCACTTTATTCCGCAATATTGTTAACGTTTTCATTTTACGGAGGCCATATTCAGTATTTTTATTATATTGCGCTGTTTTCATTTTGCTACGTCGTCTATCAGTCCATTCCACTGAGGGAGAAACTGAAGAATGTGTGTTATATTTTTATACCTGTTCTATTTTTATCTGCTATACAACTACTGCCTTTTTTGGAATATTCGCAGTTTTCAACTCGACCTGTATTTGATATAAACTATGCGCATGGCTCAACTTCGTTATTTTCATATATTCACCTGTTTCTTCCCAATTTCTTTGGAATCATGAGAGACGGGACCTCATGGGGAGCTACGGCTGATATCAACGGATTTGTGGGAATGATTCCTTTCCTTCTTGCCGTCTGGGTGATGTTTCGGAACAAGTCAAAAGAGATGTTATTTTTCACATTCTCAGTCATTATTACCTTTCTATTGGCGCTTGGGAAATATTCTCTTCTCTATTTATTTGCATTTTATTTTCTTCCTTTTTTTGCACGATTCCGCTCCCCGACCTCAATACTGATAATATATACCTTTAGTCTCTCGATTCTGACGGGGTACGCGGTTGAATATTTATTTCAGAAACATAAAATAAACGCAAAGAGCAAGCAAATTTCGGTATTAATGTTCTTCATTTCATCAATTGTTCTTCTAACCTCAGCAATATATATCCGCCTAAACCTGTTTCCCCAATTTGTTTCTATTATTAAAACAATAAACGTTATAAAGAAAACTGCCTTTTTTACTCGTTTCTTGGAGTACTCAAATTCACGCATGCAGATTATATTTCATTTGTGGTCTGAGAACATCATCATACTTGCCTTTTTTCTCACCTTATTTTTCCTTTTCATTTACTTGTTAAAAAAGCAACAATGCATAACCCAATTACAAAAGTTCATATTTCTTCTACTTATCGTGTCTGAACTTTTTATCTTTGGAAGTAATAATTACATAACCTCAAGAGAAAATGATTTGCAGACCCCAAATGAGATAAGTAATTTTTTTCAAAAGGACACGTCGCATTTTCGTGTGCTTACCATGATTGACCCAGGAGCAAAGCCGCCGTTTGCCGATCCCTCTTTTTTTCAGACTGAGGCCATAAAAGCCATGACCTTCTTACAAGCAAATACCAATATTTTTCAAGGGGTTGAAATAGTGGGAGGATATGCGTCAATAGTCCATAAAGATTACTCAAACTATATTTCATATAAAAAATCAGATGATCCCACGGGCATAACTCTTCCCTATCCTGGGATGAAGCAATTGGATGAATTGGGCGTCAAATATATCATTACTGCAGGAAGATATGAAAAGGAATTAATAGAAGATAAACACTACAAATTGGCGTTTGAATATCGGAATAAGAAGATAAATAGAATATTCCACATATATCAAAATCTAAAAAGCTTTCCAAGAGTATATGTTTTGAATGGTAAGAACGAAATGACCGGATTGGCAAGCATTTTATTATATAAGCCTAATGAAATAAAAATTTCAATTATTTCTCCTGAAAAAGGGAGGCTTATATTATCGGATATGTATTATCCGGGATGGTCTGCAAAAGTAAATGGCAAAACTATTCCAATCACAAAATATAAGATTTTCAGAAGTGTTCCAATTGAAAAAGGAAAAAGCGAAGTCGTATTTATTTATTTTCACAAAAGTTTCATCACTGGGGCAACTCTCAGTGTAGTTAATTGGATATTTGTTTTAGGATTTCTTGGATTCGTTCTTATAAAAAAGCATCAAAACATAAGTAAGCCACTCCATATAGGCAAAGCCAAGATCAAGAAGAATACGAAGTGAAAAATCTTTATATCCGCGGTCTTTTATATATCTGGCCCAAAACATATGAATAGGATAGAAAAAAATCTTTTTTAAACTAGTTTTTTCACTTGATGAAATCTTTCTTTTTGCCTCCCGTTTTGCGTAGTCGGTGAACTTCATGAATGTCTGTCGAAGAGTGAGATATGAATAATGATAAATCTTGGCCTTCAGTTCTCCAACTTTACCTTCTACCTTAACATGTTCATGTATCAAATTATCTGAAATGGTTGCTGAGCTTTTCTTAAATAATCTTAATATTTTATAGTTTTCTCCTCCATAATAAATCGGCTTCCCTAAGAAGTGATTTTGATAAGGAATAAAATAGCCGAGGATGTCATTGCGAGTCCCGACTTTAGTCGTGGACAAAGCAATCTCCTCTTTAAGCTGTGATGAGATCTGTTCATCCGCATCTAATATTAGAATCCACTCGCCTCTACATTTTGATAAGCCATAAGCTCTTTGTCTTCCTAAATTCTCATCATGCCGTTTAAATATTCTAGCATTAAATTTTTTAGCAATCTGTAACGTATTATCTGAAGAATTGTCATCAACAATCACCATCTCATCAACCAACCCTTTTACTGAATATAAAGATTTTTCAAGAAGCTCTTCCGAGTTCTTGGTGATCATGAGAAGGGATATCATATACCTATTATAATAGTTATTACTGCTATAATAGGATAAAATGAGCTTTACCGCAAAGATTGTTTTCCTCTATATCTTTATCCTAGGCCTTGCATTTACCTTCCTTGTTCCTCCTTTACAAAAACCTGATGAGCACGGTCATTTTATCCGTAGCATCTTATTAAGTCATGGAAAGATATTTCTTACAAGTAAAGACGAGCGCCTTCCCATCGAAAAACAATATTATGATCTTATTCATGACCCACTTTTAAATAAAATACCGTATCATCCAAAAATCAAATTTGATACCAAGAGGTATCTCCGCTCCCTTTTTGCGGATGAAGGCGCTTATAAATTCATCAATGAATCGACGTGGGGTCAGTTCATGTTACCGGCGTCTTCATATATCCCCTATGCAGTTGGAATAAGTATCGCCCGATTATTGAACTTGAATGCATATGTGACTTTTTTTATGGGAAGATTTTCAATGTTTCTCTTAGCATTTGTTTGGATGATATTTTTATATAAAAAAATTCCTCATCCATTCAAGCCGATCCTTTTCTTTGTCTTTTCCATTCCCATGTTCATTCATCAAATCACCGGTTATAACTATGACGCGACGCAGTACATGATGGGATTTAGCTTGTTTGTATTTTTATTGAATCTCTTGCAGAAACGAAAACTGTCTTCGCTTGACCTGACCGCATTAGGTGTAACGTTTCTATTATTTCTTATAATGAAACTTTCCTTTGAGCCGATGCTACTCCTTATTTTTCTCATTTCTTACCAAAAAATTGACAAGAAATTGTTTGGATATGTAAAAAAAATGTTTTTCATAATGGCAATAATATTGGCGGGTTATTTTTTAATTAAATCAACATTCTTCATATCTGCAACCCATTATACCCACCATCCAAAAGGTGTAAATCCCACACTTCAAACTCAGTATATTCTTAATCATCCGATTAAATATCTTCAAATTTTTACTCAGTCAAGTGTTCACTTGGCGAAATTCCATCTACAGGGACTTATTGGTATTTTCGGCTGGCTGGATTATTCGATGGATTGGTGGGTGTATATCTTGTTTATTGGGACTGGTATCTATCTTGTCTGTACAATTAAACTAGGTAGTAAAGAACGTTTGAAGCTCTGGCAGATCGTTATAGTATTTGGAAGTGTGTTTCTGACCTACGCTTTCATGATGACTATTTTTTACCTTAATTGGAAAGTGGTTGGATCACAAGTCATTGACGGTACTCAGGGGAGATATTTCATAAGTTTATTGCCATTTTTACTTCTTGGCTTAGTACACCTTAAGGCAAAGACTTCACTTTCTGTTAAAATACCAGGAATAAAATTCTTACTAGTTCTTGTGCTTTTTTTGATTATTGTCTCTGTCATCAACAGCATCCAAACGCGCTATTACTAAAAGAAGCCCCCCTCTTCTCGCTATCCAAAAAAAGTGTCTCATAAGAAAGTAAAAGGGTATAAATATCGTGAAGAAAATGACCTTAACAATTTTGCGGATTAGTGAATTCTTTAAATAAGCGAAGTTTCCATCGAGATTTTTTTTGAAATCAATCCAATCTTCATACGTTCTCCTATAAACATTGTTAAATCCTTTTTTCTTTAAGGCTTTTTGAAGTGAATGCGGAGTAAAAAACCATTTATGATCCTCTATCATCCACCAGGACCATTTTTTTGTCATGGATTGCATAAGGCTTTGATAATTTGGCGTTTGAATAACGAGGACTCCATCTTTTCTAAGAATATCTTTAAGATTTTGCAATGAGGTGAATGGATCTTCGAGATGTTCAATGACATCGAAGATGAGGATGAGGTCGAATTTCTTTTTGTATATCTTCAAGAATCGATCCAGGTCTGTTTTATGAAGTTTATATGATTGACCTGATAGATAATGAGGGTTCAAATATGGTTCAACAACCTCTAGTTTAAAGTTTCCTTTTTTTAAAAGAAGCGAGCTAAGCAATCCATGTCCCGAACCTATTTCCAAAGCAGAACCCGAGTTTTTATATTTCAAAATATTGTCAACGATAGGATCCAAACGAGATTCAATCATCCTTTCTTCTTTTTTATACTCATTCAGTCGATATAGTTTGTCTAAGTTCTTTTTGACGATCTTATTTTGATCAACGAATCCCAATCTACAATTTTCGCATTCATAGATGCCCACTCCGTCAACAACCTTCATGATTTTCTCCGTTTTTTTCCCGCAAAGTGAGCATTTCATAGGCAAAGTACTATCGACAAAATTATATTGCTCTATCAGGCCGATTTAACATAATTGTAGCATATAAACTCTGGTGCTTTGAGTTCTTTAAGCAGATACTCACCACATGAAACCCTTATGTCCTCTTTGCAGATCTACTGCGGTGTTAAAAAATTTACGCGACTCATATAAATACTACATGTGCAAAGTGTGTGAGACGCTTTTCCTGCATCCTAAGCCAAATAAAAAAAGATTAGATAATTACTATAAAGAAAGTTTCAAGTATACTGCAGGCATAACAAATGAGTGGCCAATCAGAGAAAGATCTCTCATAATCATAGAAAAACTTATGGGTTTCAACCCCCGGGGTTCGAAGCTGCTAGATATTGGCTCCGGTTATGGTTACCTCTTAAGTGAGGCAAGCAAAATAGGCCTTAACATCACTGGCATTGAACCTAATAAATCGCTTGCAGGCGACTCAATTAATCAATTAATTGAGTCACTTCATAATGTTACGTTTGAGCAATTCTTTGAGAAAAATAAAAAAAATAAATATGATTTTGTGACTCTTATACACGTGATAGAACATGTTCCGAATCCTAAAAAAATGATACAAATGGCCTGTCAATTGTTAGCGCCGGGAGGAATCATCTATATTGAAACTCCAAACCTTGACAGCCATCTTTACCGCGCTGAACAAAATAACTATACTTTTTTGACACCACCAGATCATTTATGGATATTTTCAAGGAAAAGTTTTCCGAAAATACTCGGGGAGAATTATTTTATTAAACATGTCTCAACTTATAGTTATTCTCAGCATTTAATGGGCATATTAAAAGCTGTCACCGCGCCCCATTTTCAACCTACGAGCCTGCCTGCCGGCAAGGCAGGGTTAAAAGTGGCCCGTCAGGACAGTCCCAGTAGCTCTAAAAAGTGGCAATTTGTTGATATTTCTTTTCTAAAATATATTTTATTTGACAAATGCATTGCCAGCCTCCTTTACCCTCTTTTAAACCTCAAGTACTATGGCTCTATTTTGGAGCTTTATATCAAGAAAAAATAGGCAAATTGTTGTGTATAGTCCCTTGTGCTTTTTTTGAGATGGTACTAAAAAGAAAGAATGAGGAGATTTTTTGCTATTCTTTTTTTCCTATTCCTTATCTTTATCATTGCAAAGAATAGTTATGCTTTTGAACCATTTGTTTCATCTTCCTCAAACCCTTTAAACGTAACTTCGCACTATTCTGGTTGGAACGAGGTAGGGGTGTTACAGGGACAGATCGTGAAAGAAGGTGACTCTTCATACTCTATGTGGTATAGCAGTTTAGGTCCTGGATTGCGTATTGCAAAAGCGTCCTCAAGCGACGGATTATCCTGGTTCGGCAATACATTTTATGCTTTTCTGGGTAATCAGGATACGAGTGACCCTTATTTTATAAGTGGAAACCCAAATTATTTATACTTAGCAACCACTCCATCAGGAGGTACCACTCGTATCATGAGAATTACTCAAGCGAATGGGATTTTTGACAATTCAACAATCCAAGAAGTTCTCATCCCCGGGAAAAATTGGGGGGTAAATGGCACCACATCACCGGTTGTGTGGTATGAAAACAATACTCACTATTTATTTTATTCCGCCCTTGGTGCAACGTGGGATATGGGTATGGCTACGTCTCAAGATGGCATTACATTTAATGAGTGTAGCGGCAATCCCTTTCTCACCGGTGACACCGTTCCTCGCTCAATTATCAAATACGAAAATGAATACTATCTCTTCTTTCACTCACCCCAAGGACTTGGCTATGTGAAAACATCAGCGCTTTCCTGCAATACTACTTGGTCCAGCAAAACATTGTTGAGCATATCTGGATATTTTCCATCGGCTTTACTCATCCCTGGAAAGCTCCGTCTTTATTATGGTTCACCGGCGGGTGGTGTGTGGAGGTTATACCTTACGACATCATCTCTATCTCTACCAACTCCATCTCCTTCCCCTACACCAACACCGACTATTGTACCCAAAAATCCCATCATCATAATCCCCGGACTGTTCGGTTCATGGAATAAGGAATCTATTCTTCACGGT
Source organism: uncultured Gammaproteobacteria bacterium (assembly GCA_964364765.1). Taxonomy (GTDB): domain Bacteria; phylum Patescibacteriota; class Microgenomatia; order UBA1406; family GWC2-37-13; genus YC2-FULL-38-9. Next base: position 12,858 of record CAYINK010000002.1, on the reverse strand, counting down.
ACAACAGTAGATCAAACGGAATGGAAGCTGAATCCTATCGTGCATGAATATGATGGCTTGGAAAAAACCTTAGAAAATGTTGGATATAAAAAGAATATAGATTATTTTTTATTCGCCTATGACTGGAGAAAAAATGTAGAAAGTAGCGCGGATGACCTAAATACTTTTATAAATAATTTATCTCTTTCATCGCCTCCGGACATCGTAGGTCACTCTTTAGGTGGATTAGTTGGACGGTTATTTGCTCAAAAATATGGACCGTCAAATGTACACAATTTAATTACGGTAGGCTCACCTCATGGAGGTACCGCAAAAGTATACAAGACCGTTGAAGGAGGAGAAATTGAGACTGACAATTCAGTATTCTGGCTCTCTCAGCAACTTGTACTGCAACTTTATAGGGATGGGATTAAGTCAAATAAACAGATTATTGCCGAAAAGTTCCCCGTAGCTCAAAATCTGTTACCCATACATGATTATTTGAAACAAGGTAACGTGGATATTTCTGTTTCAAGCATGAAAATAAAAAACAATGTCCTTCCCTATAACCTCACACCAATTAATACGTTAAAGGCAGTTGTGGGGGAAAAAGGAAATACGGCGTCGGGTTATATTGTGACAAAAAGAACTAAATTGGATGAGCTTTTGGATTATTATCCCGACGGGAGACCGACTCAAGGTACTTATTCTCTTGGCGACTTCACCGTAACTTCTGAAAATGCAAAAATGGGAATTAATTTTACCGTATTACAAAAAGATCACAGAGAACTGATCTATTCAAAAGACGGAGTAAAGAAAATACTAGATAACTTAAATATATCTTATCTTGAAAGTAATGTTGTTGAAGGTAGGGGTACTAAGGTAACTCCTTCTCTTTTCTTCCTCATGCTTTCACCTGCCGAAATGGAAGTGACTCATGCTGGTCAATCGTATCAAGAACAAGATGGAGTTATTTTTATAGAAGATGCATCTTCTGGAGTTTATCAAGTAAGAGCGACCGGACTTGCAAAAGGAAGATACACTATTCTTATCGGGCAAGTAGGATGGCAGAGTGATGTCTGGAGTAGAATTGAAGGAGAGATAACCCAAGATCCTCCCGCTAATCAAGTCGATACATATCAGGTTAATTTTAATGATCAATCTCCAAGTAATCCAATAATCACTCCTCAAACACTCGTAGACGAACTCATCATTTACTTGGCGGACAAAAATAAAACACTAAAGAGAACAGAGATAACTAAATCATTGACTAATTTAACAATCGCTAAGCAATATTTTAACAGTCAAAATAGGGGGAAGTTAAAAACCACTCTCCTTTTAATTCACCAACAGCTTTTTATTGCACATTCAAAAGCTTCGAGTAACGATAAATACAAAATCCTCTATGCAATTGAAAAGTTGGAAAATCTTTACGACAAAACTATGGGTTTGTACTCATTTGGTATTTTTCCTGCAAGATTACAACTAGATTTGAATAATTATAAAAAGAGCGTTGATCCAACAGAAAAATATCTCTTATCCATGAAGCAGAGAGGCAAAAATATTATCTTTAATGTCAACTATTTACTTGAAATTAAGGGCAGATTATCATTGGCTGAAAAATCACTCGGTGAAAGAGATTATAACCTTGCTGAAATAGTGCTTAAGTCGATTACTGAGTTGCTGAGAGAGGTTAGAAAATTTTAAACAGAAAGGGGGTGAGATATATGAAAATAGTTAAAAGTCTTTTAGTAATAGCTTTGGTTATAGGCGCCGTTGGAGCAACAACAAAGGCATTTTTCTCTGATGTAGGTACAAGTTCAGCAAATACATTTACTGCGGGGACTTTGGACCTTAAGCTAGATGGAATAGATGACCTAACAGCGAACTGGACTATGCCAAATATGGTCCCAGGTGACTCGGTAAGCGCGTCTATTGCAATCACAAACACAGGAACTCAAAACGCCGATCATGTGGAGATTAACCCAGTAGCAAATGATATAACCGACGCCGCACCAGTTGCAACGAATGCTCTAGACAAATATCTCCAATTAACTGCCGCCACATATAATGGAGATGATTTATTATCTTCAGGTGATGGAGGTAAAAATCTTAATGACGCAAACGGAAATGGATGGATTGATCTTGACGACCTTGAGAGTACAGTTAATGCTGGAGAGGGTGGACAATTGGATAACTTGTCTGCGCCGCTCGCATCAGGAGGGAGCACAAAGACATTGGCAATGACGCTAAAATTTAGAACTGACGCTCCAAATGATTTGCAGGGGGATAGTGATACCATGTCGATGACATTTACCATTAACCAAGATGCATCTCAATAAACACGATTATTATTCGTCCCGCGAAGCGGGACGACCTTAAAAGATAATAGTTGTCTTTTAAGGTCGTCTTGTGTGGGTTGTGGTGGTGTTCGCATTTAGCAGATGTATGAAAAAAATAGGAATCATCATAAATATTCTTTTTAGCGCTGTTTTTCTTTTTATTCTTCTATTGGTTTTTTTATCTTATTTCAATAATCCTCTTAAACTTCGCTTATATGGAATCGCATCTCAATCAATGTACCCTGCACTGAAAAAAGGAGATCTTATTTTGGTAAAACGCCAAAACAATTATAAAAAGAAGGATATTATTACCTTTTCAAATCCCATAGGTACAAAAAAATCAGACACGGTAACTCATCGTATTATCGATATAACAAAAGAGAAAGGTCACATAAAACATAAAACGAAGGGGGATGCCAATAATAAGGCAGATGGATGGAAAATTGGAGAAAATAGTATTGTTGGTGTTACCATCTATTCTTTACCATTATTGGGATACATAATATCGATATCAAAAACTCCCATTGGTTTTATTTTATTAATATTAATACCTGCATTTATTCTTTTATATTCAGAAATTCTAAATATCAAAAAGGAGTTACGAAAACTATTTCTTACAACAAAATATGAAGAAAATAGTGACTAATTTTATTAGTTTGTATTTCCTAATATCGTTAATCGTATTTTTTTCACAAAACACAGGGGCTTATTTTACCGACTCAGGAAATACTACAAGCAACGATTTTAGTGCAGTTTGCTGGGCAAACCCAAGTTCGACCCGTCTTACATCTCCAATTGATAATACAGGCACTAATGCAACTAATGTTACTTTTGATTGGGTCACAACTACTACCTCCTGTCCTATTGCAACCATCACGTATAATTTTCAAATATACAGCGATGTGGGGCTCGTAACTTTAGTGATAGAGTCAGGCTTTGTAAGTAATATTACATATACATTTAGCAATGTACCTGAGGGAGAGTACTGGTGGAAAGTACAGGCAAAAGATCAATATGGTAATCAGAGTAACAGTGTAGCACGCCATCTTGTGATTGATAGAACTTTGCCATCTGAAACATCTCTTTCCATTACAGGATCATATACGAAAGCTGTAGATGAGAAAATTACCAATGGTGACTTTAGTACAGGCGATCTTACTGGTTGGACAATCGCAGGCAATGTACAGGTACTATCTTCCGATACTGTTAATGTTCCTTCAAATGTCATAACTTCGTTAAATAGCACTCAAATGGTACGAATCGGAGATACTGAAAATCCGGGAAATATGATATGGGAGAATAGGCTTATGCAATCTTTTGCAACGGGAGCAAAAAGTCTTTCGGTACATTACAACTTTTTCAGTAGAGAAAGCGCTGGATTTGATGAACCTGGATTTTTCATTCGCTTAAACGGACAAGAAATATTTAGAAAGAATAATTTGGATAGTGATGGCACCATTGCCCTTGACTCAGGTTGGAGTGATTATTATTATGACTTAAGTAATCAAACTGGGTCTTCTTCAAACTTATCGTTATACGCAGGCAACACGGGTGATAATTTTGGTCAATCGTGGGTATATATAGATAAAATAACAACTTATTTTGTTACAGCACCTGAGCATGCGGCGTATTCTTTGTCAGGACTTGATAATCTTGGGGGTTCAGGTATTGATTATTATGAATATAGGATTGACGGAGGGGTTCCAGCTATATATTCTGGTCCTTTTGGTGGAGTAGGATCATCACTTGCCGTCAACGGCTCACACACCATACAATACTATTCTATCGATAAGGCAGGAAATAATGGACCTATAAAGACCGTGTCTATTATGACAGATGTCACGGCTCCTTCAACTATTTCAGATTTATCTGTATCTTCAATCGGCATAAATACAGCTGTGCTTACATGGACTGCTCCAGGAAATGATGGATCATCAGGAAAAGCCGCATCATATGACATACGGTATTCAACAACCAATATCACAAATGATATGGATTTTGATGCTTCAACAAAAATTGAAAAGGTGCCCACTCCTCAAACGGCAGGGATAACAGAAACACTTGAAATACTAGGTCTTAATCCATCTACAACCTATTACTTTGCCATAAAGTCGTCAGATGAGGCGCCAAACACTTCAGCTCTTTCCAATATAGTTTCTGGTACGACTTTGGTAGGATCAAACGTAAATAGTGGTGACATCATCATCAATGAACTTATGTGGATGGGATCAAGCATATCAACGGCCGATGAATGGGTAGAGCTTCGCAATATGACCGATCATGAAATAAATTTAAGTGATTATAAACTACAAAAATATGATGGTTCGTCATATGTTGATATGATAACTATTCCAACCACGATTCCCGCAAAGACTATCCCTGCACACGGTTACTTTCTAGTAAGTAATTATGCTCCAGGATCAGTCAATACTGCATTAAAGGTTGGAATCATTGTTGACACAAGCCTGGTGGTTGATACCGCTGTTGAGTTATCAAATACTGCGCTCCAACTTCAATTAACTGATTCCTCTGATAATCCATTGGATGTTGCGTGGAAATATACTGAAAATGTTACGGAAGGATTGAGTGATACGTTGAATAATTATTTTTACTCAATGGAGCGAGCAAGTGTTCCCAGCGACGGAAGTGATCCGAAATACTTGACCTGGTATACATGCATTGATACTGCATCTCATAATGATTTCTTTACTACTGAAGGCTCTTCGGACGAACGTGGTACTCCAGGTTCAGTAAACCGATCAGAAAATGAACCTTTATCTCATCAATTGCTACTTTCAAGGCCTACTCCAATTTTAACTATCGCAGTTCAGGCAACGCCATCAGCTACTCCTTCTTTGACCTTGCTTCAGTCTACTGTGTCGTTAAATACTTCTGACGATAAGAAAACAGTATCATTTTCTGTAAATAATATTTCTGGATATGACAAACTTTCATACGAATTAAGTTATGATGCGTTTAGCAGTGTTAGGGGATTGATTGGATCTGATGTTGATATTTCATCTACAGATAAATTTGAGAAAAACTCTCTTGATTTAGCTACCTGTTCAGGAGAAGTTTGCACCTATGACCAAGATGTTAAGAATTTAAAATTAACTGTTACTTTGATAGATAAAGACGGTAAGAAAACGAAGTTGGAGAAAGGTCCATAATATGAAAAAAATAATTATTGTATCTTTGTTGTTGGCGTCGTTGTTTTTTATTGTTGATGGAGTAAAAGCCGCAGATTACAATCTCACGTGTACCTATAGCTCAGGCTGTTCTCCCAGTCTATCCGCATTTTTCCCCGCATCGGAAATCTGGTATCCGAGTAAAACCCTCACCAAAACAGTCCAGTTTACTAATAACAGCTCAATCGATCGAAAAGTAGGAGTCCAGGCTTCGCAAACAACCACAAGCGGAGACGTTGACCAAGTTATTGATCTAGTTATAGCCAAATCTGATACTACCGTATTATTTTCCAATTCCCTTCATACATTTTATGCGTCGGGAGAAGTCCTCTTACTTGATAATTTGGTCTCACATGCATCTGAAACATTTTCGTTTCAGGCAACTATGTACTCCACCTCTGGCAATGAATATCAAAGTATGACTACTCAGTTTGACCTGATAATAGGATTGATGTCCAGCCCTACCTCAACCCCCCCTGCTTGTACCGATACGGAGCCTACAACCCCCGGTTCCGTTACCCTTAACCGGGTAAATGACACCGAGGTAAAAGCAACTTGGGGAACGGCAAGCGATCCGGTCACCGGTTATCGGCTGAGCTGGTCTAAAGATACCGACACTGACGGAGACGGCGAGGGAACAAGATCAGTGGGAAAAACAACTGAAACAAATATCACCGATCTTAATCTGACAAGTTATGCTTATTACTTTAAAGTTCGAGCGGTGAATGGTTGTAAAGAAGGCCCTACTACCGGTATCGCAACAATTGGAGATGGAACTAATTATCTGGCGCCTACCTCAACTCCTACCCCAATCTCTGTGGGTTCTTCTTTAACTTTATCTCTCACTCCAACAGGCCAAGGTGGGCAGGTTGCCGGAGCTCAGACTAGTTCAAGCTCAAGTATAGCTGAAGTCAAAGGAGCAAACGTAAAACAAGGTTTTAATGTGTGGAAATATGCACTTGTTGGAACACTTGTTTTAGCATCATTATTATTTTTCATAATAAAATTAAGGATAAAAAGTAAAGAGAGATAGGATAACAAGATAGGATAACAAGGTTGACATAATATAAGTTTCCCATTATATTTACCCTATGATCACCGATGCGGATATTAAAAAACTTTCTAAGGTATTCATGACGAAGAAAGACTTAAAGGTTGCACTTATTCCCTATTCGACAAGGAAAGACCTTAAGACTGTACTTGCTCCCTATTCGACAAAAAAAGACCTAGTGGTTACACTTGCCCCTTATTCTACAAAGAAGGATTTGGAAGCCTTACTCGTTCCCTATTCAACAAAGAAAGAGTTAGAAGCCATTACTATCGAACTTATTAAGTATATTGGAGAAGTTAAGACCGAATTAAAAAATGACATTCTCACATTCAAAGATCAAATCTTATTTGAAATAAACAAATTAAGAGATGATATTACGGTCACTACTGGTTATCGAGATATGATTCAAGACCATGAGTCAAGGATTGAGACACTTGAGGCAAAAGTTTAACACTGTTTATATTATTGTGGACCGTGCAGGACTTGAACCTGCGACCTTTGCAATGTGAATGCAACGCTCTAGCCAACTGAGCTAACGATCCTGCAAATATGTTTCTTTATTGTAGATGTATACCTTGTTTTTTGCAACTTTTTTCACTACAATAACCGTATGCTGAAGGTCTTTAAGGCAATTCTTGAGTTTGTGATGGACATTTTGGAGACGGTTGTCTTCATCGGCTCCCTTTTTATCGTAGTCTACCTCTTTATCATGCAACCCAATCAGGTAAAAGGAGCCTCCATGGACCCAACCTTTAATAGTGGTGATTATATTTTTACCAGTAAGGTTACCTACAAGTTTCGTAGCTATAATCGTGGAGATGTAGTCGTATTTAAATCTCCAAGAAACCCAGATATTGAATATATCAAGAGAATCATCGGTCTTCCCGGAGACAAGGTTATGATAAAGGATAGTGAAGTATATGTAAACGGGGTAAAACTAACCGAAAATTATATTGCTGCTAAAACAAATTTGTGGGAAAATGGATTTTCAAAAAATGGGGAAGAAGTCACGGTACCCGACGGGGAATTGTTTGTGATGGGAGATAATCGGCCAAGATCGTCAGATTCCCGTGAATTTGGACCGGTACCTGAGGATACTGTTATTGGGCAGGTATTTTACCGCTATTTTCCGTCTACCAAAATGGGCTCAATTGACAACCCCTTTCCTGATAACTTAAGAAGTAAGTGAAGTTAGTTTTTTAATAATAGAACGGATGATGGGGGTCGAATCGGTCAGACCACCCTTAATTTCAAGAATAAGCTTGCTTTTGACTCTCGTTTGAATAAGTTTTAGCTTCGCTCCGGTAAAAATATCCGAAATTCCTTTTTTTGCTTTCTCTATCTCCTCTTGAGGTAGGTGCTCACCGGTAGACTTCATTTCATACAGTATTTCGCGTACCAATTCCTCAGTTTGAAGGACTGTCAGATTGTCTGAGATAACCTTTTCATACGCCAGTCTGATTTCCTCCGTAGTACGTAAACGGGAAATGATGAATAGGTGGCTTATGGAGATAAGTTTGGAATAATAGCCATCCACGATCATATCATCTAATTTGTTCAGGCGAAGTATGTGGCAGACATAAGACTCTTTCATCCCGATCATGTTGCTTACGTCTTTTATCCTTAATTCTTTATCTACGATTAAAAAGCGAAGCAATTTTGCTTTGGTTATGATGTTCTTTTCTTTAATTGTCTGTTCAACGACATGGTCAATTTCGGGGTACATATAGGGGAATTGTAGCACAAAAGAGACCTTACTTTACGAAGATGTATTTTTGTCCCTGCCTTGTTTTGAAAGCCACGATTCCTTTTTTTAAGGCCATGATGGTGAAGTCATTCGTAAGCATAGTTCCTTCACCTGCCTTGAATTTGGTACCCTGTTGGCGCATGATGATATTCCCCGGTTCAACTGATTCTCCTCCGAATTTTTTTACTCCCAAACGGCGACCGGCAGAATCTCTGTTTCCTCGAACCGCACGTTGGGCTTTTGTATGGGCCATTTAGTTAATTTTTGTAATTTGTATTTTTGTCAACCTTGATCTGAATCCGGTTACTCTTCGGTAACGGACTTTTGCCTTGAATTTGGCAATCCTGAGCTTTTCACCCTTCATGTGCTCGATGACAGTTGCGGTTGTTTTTGAGGCTAAAAAAGGTGTTCCGAGCTCAATACTTCCTTTATCGTCAAATACAGCAAGAGTTTCAAGATCAATGGTGTCTTTTTCTTTCACATCAAGAAGGTCGACAACAAGAAAATCGTTTTCTTTTGCTACGTACTGTTTTCCACCCGTTTTAACCACTGCAAACTTTGTCATAAGGTACAAGTATATAGGAAAACCCCCTAAAAAGCAATATGAATTACCTGAAACAATTCTTAAAATCATCAGAAATTGGGTACTTTATTCCCGATCCTTGTATCCCTAAATATGCTTCATATCCTTTGGCGGATGTCTCTTTTTGTGGAGTAATTAAATTAAGTAAAGCTAAGTAAAACACTCTATTTTCTTTGAGCCCATAAACCTGTAAAGGAATCTCATTGTTTACATTTTTAGGTATATTCCACTCTCCTCCAACAATAGTGAGACAAGTGCTTGAAGATGGAACAAGTGTTGGAGACAATGCTGTCACAAAAGAAGTTGCGGCAGGTGATTCAGCTCTGCTATTTTGAGTTACCTTCTGCGAATTGATCATGAGGGAAAATATGGTTAAGACCATGAGAGGTACCGCAAAAAGAGCCAGATATCCTATCCGTTTATCAATGCAAAACGTACCATTCATGGTATTAATATAGAATATTCTTCAATAATTGTCAATTTAAGGGATGAGCGCAAACCCAATCATAAGTGACACCAACATCGATCCCCCATAGGATATAAAGGGGAGGGCGATACCGGCAATGGGGAGGATTCCGAGATTCATTCCAATATTGATAAATACCTGGAAAAAAATAAACGAAATTATCCCTACCACATACAAAAAAGAAAAACGGCTCATCTCCTCCTCTTTTGACACGTATGAATGGGCACGCTTGAAAAGAAGGTAGAGTATAATCGCAAAGAGAATAAGGGTCGTCGCCCCTCCCACAAATCCAAATTGCTCAACAAGTGATGAAAACGCAAAATCGGTGCTGTTTTCCGGCAGGAAGAAAAGTTTTGATTGCGTACCCAGTCCTAAACCACGACCTAAAAGTGTTCCCGACCCTATAGTGATCATCGCCTGGATCATATTATATGCATTCTGTTGAGTGTCCAAGTGCGGTTGAAAAAAGCTAAAAATACGCTGTTTCTGATATTCTTTCAAGAATATCCATCCGAACGGAAGAAGTGATAATACTGCGCCCATAAGATAAAGAACATTTTTCTTAGGAATGGAGGAAAACAAAACCATGACAAAATATATGAAAACATACACCATGGCATTACCCAGATCGGGTTGCTTGAATATGATGAAGGTGGGAAGAAGAAAATAAAATAGACTAATTGCTAAGTTCATAAAAGTACTGCCTTGACGGTTCATTTTAGAAAAAAAATCCGCAAAGAAAAGAATAAAAAACACTTTGAAAAATTCACTCCCTTGAAACCGGAAAAAAAGGAGATCAATCCATCGTTTGGATCCCTTCACCTCAAGTCCGATAATATATGTAATAATAAGTACTCCGATAAATGCCCAGTAAAAAAATTGCGCATTACTTCGAAAGAATTTCCACCCCAGCTTTTTAATGACAAAAAAAAGAATAAAACCAACACCAAAATTTAAAAGCATCGTCGTGCCAAGATTAGTACGTATGCCAAACAGATTAAAAAAGCCAAAAATAAAGAGGAAACATACCGGAAGAAGCAGTTGTATCATAGGGTAACCCGCAAAGCGGGTCCTGTTTTTATTTCTTTTGCCAAAACTTTCTTTTTAATATACTCGTGTTGGTCTTTAAATTCTGCAGGCAGAGTAAGTGATACTAAATTGGTTGGTTTGGTGCCTAGTTCTTTTCTTTTAGTTTGAATTGTGCGGATAAGGTCCCTTAACTTTCCTTCTTTCTGCAACTCTTCTTCACTTACTTTCACTTCTTTTTTGGGAAATTGTACTCTTTTGTTCACTCGTATGTTTTTAACATTCAATTCCTTAAGTACTACATCCCAGACTCCATCTGAAACTTTAGAAACATCTGACTCTATCTCGACTTCAAGCCGTGCCAATGGAATTCGCACTTTAACATTTTTTATTTTTCTCGTAGCATGTCCTGCTTCAACCACTTTTCGAGCCAGTTGCATTTCTTCTTCAAGCGGAATATTGATATTTTTTTTATCCACTTTTGGCCAAGAAGCAAGGTGTACTGATTCCTCATCTATTAGATTGGTATAGATCATTTCGCTGATAAAGGGAGTAAATGGTGAAAGAATAATAGAAAGATTAATAAAGATAAAATGAAGATTTTGATAAAAATCTTGTTTATCATTCTCGTTTTCTGAATTTAGCCAAATTCTATCTCTACTTCTTCTTATAAACCATGTTGAAAGATCGTTTACAAATTTCTCTATCTCTAAAGCCGCATCTTTTGCGTTATATTCACGCATGAATTTTTCGACAGATAAAACCAAATTGTTAAATCTACTAATAATCCATTGATCTAAAATATTCTTAAGAGTATTTCTTCCCCAATCGATCGTGTAACCGTCAAGATTTGCGTATTCAACGAAAAATTTATACGTATTCCAAAGCATTAAGTAAAATTGTCTACGCACCTCATCCGCTTTCTTGTATCCAAATAGCATGTTATCCGCTGGATTTTGACGCGCGAACATCCATCTCATCACATCAACCCCGATTTTATCCGCGCCTTCATTGAACTCAACTGAATTCCCCCAGCTTTTATGCATAGGTCTGCCGTCCTCACCTACCATAGTGCCATAACCCAACACACGCTCAAAAGGAAATGTATTTTCAAGGACCGAGGATATGGCGATCATCGCATAAAACCAGTTTTTAAACTGTCCTGGGAATGATTCAGTGATAAAGTTTGCGGGAAACCATTCTTTCCATTTGCTCTGATCTTTCAGATAGAGGGGCTCCCCTTGATTGTCCTCCATCATGGTTGAGTAAGGCACGATGCCCGCGTCCAACCACGGATTCCCCACCGCCTCAATCCTCTCAGCATGACCCCCACACTTTGAACACTTGATTTTAATTTCATCGATAAAGGGTTTGTGAGGAGAATGTCCTTCAAATTTTTCCCAACCTACAACCGCTTTTTCCTTCAACTCTTTTTTTGAACCTACTACATCAAATGCTCCGCATTTTTTACACTCATAAATGGGGAGAGCCAGACCCCAATATCGATTTTTCTTACTAATAAGCCAATCATGCATATTTTTTAGCCAATCAAGTTCACGATCTAAACCAAATTCCGGCATCCATTTAATCTGCTTTGCAACTTCAACCATCCTTTCTCTCAAAGTTAAATTTTTAACTTTTAACTTTGAACTTTTAACTTGCGATGGCTTGTCCATCGCTATATACCACTCATCTGCCACCTTCCATACCAGCTCCGTCTTACATCTCCAACAGGCAGGATAACGGTGTTTATATCTCAAGATGTCAAATAAAAACTCTCCCTCTTTATGGCTTTTCAAAAAATCAATAATCAGTTTAGGGTGTTTTTTTGCGTTTTTTCCGCTGAACTCACCTAGGCCCGGAAGATAAGAAGCGTCATCCTCAATAACAGGAATCATGGGAAGACCAAATTTTTTTCCCAAAATAAAATCTTCTGTTCCTGCACTTACCGCTGTATGCACCATACCGGTTCCTTCAGTCGTGGAAATGGGCATGATCAGCTTATCTGTTGGAATAACCGTATGAAACGTTTTAGGGTTTTCTTTTGCAATTTTTGCGACTGCCGGCAGGTGATCAAATGGACCGGTATATTTTAAACCAACCAGTTCTTTTCCAGGTACCGTTTTTATTATTTTTTTATAGTCTTTTTTGAAAACCGCCTCAACCAGATCTTTTGCAACCCAGAAAAATAATCCGGTTGATCCCTGAACCAAGGAGTACTCGATTTTTTCATCAACCGCGATAGCAATATTTGCAGGGATCGTCCATGGGGTTGTTGTCCAATATAATAAATATTCGTTCTTTTTGCCAACGATCGGGACCTCAATAAACAATGACTCATGCACAACTTCTTTATAATCCTCAGTAAGCATCTCATGTTGGGAGATGGCAGTCTCACAACGGGGACACCAGGGAACCGACTCGTGACCTTTATAAATCCAACCGTTTTCATAGCAAGTCTTTAAAAAATGCCAGA
>CAYINK010000001.1:0-27421 GCA_964364765.1 uncultured Gammaproteobacteria bacterium | reverse complement strand
TTGGCCGTGGGGTCAGTATAGTCATGGAGTCTGGGGCTTTATTGAGTGGTATTTGAGGCAGGAAAAACCGACGACTACAACCATAAAAGATTTATTGCACTTGCTACGAAAATACAACAGCGAATGGGTGAAGATTGAAGAGGATTTAGCTCCAAAGCATCGTCTTAAAGGACATCACGATTGTATTTGTGGTAAAATAGAAAAAATGAGAAATTGCCATCCAGAAGTTTTGCGGGGGCTTTGGAAGCTGAAACAAGATATGGCAAATTTAAGCATAAAGATTTAATTGCCGCCAAAGGAAGGTGTGAAAAATTTTCTTAGTTCATCTCAAAGTAAGTTTGCGTGAAGTGTATGGTTTTAACACTATTATTGAAAGTATGTTACTCGACACCCCCATTGAGTCATTACCCGCCACAAGCCCCGTCACCATCCATAGGTTCAAAACATTAGGGCTTAATACTTACTTTGACCTTCTTAATTATTTTCCATTCCGTTATGAGGACTACTCACTCATTACTCCTATTGCCCGTATCCAGGAAGGAGAAGTAGTGACGGTGAAGGGAATGATTGTACAATCTAGGAACGAGATGACCAGACGTGGGTTTCGATTACAAAAAATTACCATACAAGATGAAACTGCCCGCCTCACCCTTACCTGGATTAATCAACCCTACCTCGTGCACGTCCTGAAAGAAGGGATGTCAATCTATGTGGCGGGGGAGGTGGTCAGGTTCGCAGGAAAAATATCTATCCAACCAAGTGAATGGGAGCTTGCAAAAGAGCAGACAATCCATACTAATCGCATCATACCCATCTATTCAGAGATTCGTGGCCTTTCTTCAAAGACAATACGGGAGAAAGTATTTCACATAGTCATTCACTTGAAAAATATAAGTGAACCTGTCGACCACTTACCAGCAGAAGTTTTGAAGTTTAATAATCTTATTGTTCAACATGAGGCATATATGGGGGTGCATTTTCCCCGATCAAAAAGTAACCTCATCGAATCCCGAAAAAGATTAGGTTTTGACGAACTTCTTGGCCTCCATATGTATTCACAAATGGTTCGACGGGAATGGCAGAAGAAAAACGTGAAACACCCTTTTACTATTGGTGAAGATAGAAGATTGATGATAGATAACTTCATCAAAACTCTTCCCTTTGAGCTTACCGAAGATCAAAAAATTTCAATTGATGAGATAAGGAAAGATCTTCTGAAGACGCATCCTATGAATCGATTCCTGCAGGGGGATGTAGGGTCGGGTAAGACGGTAGTTGCGGCTGTTGCGGCATATGTCTCATATCTTAATGGATACCAGACACTTATAATGGCACCAACCGAAATATTAGCAACTCAACACTATCATACGGTTCAGAAACTTTTTAAATCATTGCCGCTTAAAATTGCCATACAGACCGGTTCACAAAAATCTATGAAAAAGGGTCAAGAGTATGACATTATTATTGGTACACAGGCATTGCTGACCTCCTCTCTTATATTTGATAAAGTTGGGCTTATTGTGATCGATGAACAGCATAGATTTGGTGTGGCTCAAAGATCATTGCTCAAAGAAAAGGGAAAAGAACCGCACCTCCTTACTATGACCGCAACTCCCATTCCTCGTACGCTTGCTCTGACTCTTTATGGTGATCTGGACCTTTCCACTATTACGCAAATGCCTCTCGGCCGTCTTCCCATAAAAACATTCCTTGTTCCGCTCACAAAAAGATCGGCCGCTTATGTTTGGATTGATAAAAAAGTCAAAGAGGAGCGCGTTCAGGTATTCATTATTTGTCCTCTTATTGAGGAATCAGAAAGTGAGACTCTGCTCACCGTCAAGGCCGCAAAAAAAGAGTATGAACATTTGAAAAATGACGTATTTAAAGGTTTACGGGTTGCGCTTCTTCACGGAAAACTGAAACCCAGGGAAAAAGAATTAATTATGAAAGAATTTTCAGAAGGCAAGATTGATATACTCGTTTCCACGTCGGTAGTGGAGGTGGGAATAGATATTCCGAATGCAACCATCATGATTATCGAAGGTGCGGAGCGTTTTGGACTCGCACAGCTTCATCAACTACGAGGCCGCGTTGGCCGAGGGAATGTTCAGTCATATTGTTACCTGTTCTCAGAAATACAGGACGAGAGTAAATTGAAACGCCTTCATTTTTTTGCGGCAACAAGTAATGGGGTCAAACTTGCTGAATATGATCTTGGCCAGAGGGGTGCGGGAAATATATTTGGAACAAAACAACATGGCTATCTGAAGTTAAAAATTGCATCTTTAAGTGATGTCCCCCTTATGCAACAGGCGAAGAATGCCGCACAATATATTCTCGAAAAATATCCCCACCTTTATTCCCAAGCAGTGCTTCAAAGCCAAATAGAAGGTGCAAAGATTGCCAATAACTAAATAACTCTTGGAAAATATCTTCCCGTGTGGTATCATAACTACATGGCCCCTTTACCAAAACGCAAACATTCGACCCGTCGAAAAGGCAAGAGATTAGCCCATGGTACTGCTACGCCGTTACCCGTATTGGTAGCCTGCAGTAACTGTGGTAAGACCAAAATGCCCCATCGCATCTGCAAGTATTGCAATAAGTAATTCATTCCCGGCTCTTTTATGGATACACGGCATAAAAAACGCATGGAAACCGTCCAGAATATTTTTGCGTATACTTTTTTAACAAACGTTGCTTCACTACCTTACCCAAACGACCTGACGCAACACATTATCGATAATATAACGGAGATAGACAAGTCCATTGCATCCCTTGCCATCAAGTTTCCTATAGATAAAATTGCCAAAATTGATCTGGCCATTTTGCGCCTGGCAGTGTATGAGCTGGCAATTGCGCCCCATGAACCAATAAAAGTAGTGATAAACGAGGCAATTGAGCTTGCTAAGGAATTGGGGGGTGAAAAGTCATATTCGTTTGTGAATGGTGTCTTGGGAAAATATATCAAACAACATGAAAAATAAATTTTTGACCTTAGAGAAAAAAATACATATTGTCTTTAAGGACCAGGTTCTTCTTGAAAATGTCTTTATACACCGTTCATTTCTCAACGAACATAAGAAATATCATCTACCCTCCAATGAGAAACTGGAATTCTTAGGTGACAGTGTTTTGTCACTCGTGACTTCTATTTATCTATACAAAAACTACCCGGATCTGGATGAGGGCACCTATACCGATATTAAAGCATCGATTGTGAGAACGGAAAGCCTGGCTGAAGTTGCAAAAAAAATAAGTTTAGGTAATTATATTGCGCTTTCCAAGGGTGAGGAACAGAACGAAGGCAAAGAGAATAAGAATATCCTCGCGGATTGTTTTGAAGCACTGGTTGCCGCGGTATTTATCGATCAAAGCTTTGAGGATGCTTACTCATTTATCGTCGAGTGTCTCTTTAAGGACAAATTGGATCATATCGTAAAAAATAAACTGTACCTTTCTCCGAAAAGCCGACTGCAGGAGTTGCTTCAGGCGCAGTACCGAGTACTTCCCACCTATGTTATTGAAAAAGAAGAGGGGCCCGAGCATAAAAAAGAGTTCAGTATTGCAGTCTACTGCAAAAATAAAAAAATGGGTACCGGATTTGGTCACTCAAAAAAAGAAGCCGAGGAATCTGCCGCCAAAAATGCCCTGGAATTGCTACAAAAATAAGTTATAATGAGAATCTTATGTCAGTAACTATCAGGCTTATGAGATTTGGAAAAAAAGGATATCCCACGTACCGCATCGTTGCTTTGGATAAGAGGAAAAAACCCGTGGGCGGCTATCTTGAAAAGATCGGAACATACAACCCCATGAAAGAGCCTGCTGAACTCATCATTGATAAAAAACTTCTTGATAAATGGACACAAAACGGTGCAGTATTGTCTGAAGGTATGCGCAAAATCCTTCACAGAAAGTAATTAAAACGGATTGTCTTTCACTTCATATTCCTCTTTCGTTGGCACTTCTTCTTCTTTGAAAGAGATTTTGATTTTCTTCTTTATCTCTTCTAATTTAGCCACGTCACCCTTGGTGAGTTGTGGGACCACCGATTCATTGAAGGTAAATTTTTTGCTGTAAAAATTGAGTGACACACGTGTATTGGTGAAGTTGACACCTGA
Source organism: uncultured Gammaproteobacteria bacterium (assembly GCA_964364765.1). GTDB lineage: Bacteria > Patescibacteriota > Microgenomatia > UBA1406 > GWC2-37-13 > YC2-FULL-38-9. The sequence goes on along the minus strand of CAYINK010000001.1, from coordinate 23,297 downwards.
AAACTCAATCCGCTCACTTGTTATAAGGCGGCCACCTGAAAATTTATAAGCGTCAAGAAAGCGTTTAAAATCGTTCGGATTTCCGCGTCCTTCAATATTGATGGACAGTTTTTCCCGTGAAGTATTGGAGAGATTTATGGTATAGCTCACAATAGAAAAACCGGTATTTTGAGAGATCGTTTCCAATGCATAAATGATGGAAAAATAATCTTCGGTCTCGGGAATTAAGGTAGTCAGTATTTTATTGTAAACGACAATTTGATCTTCAGTCAGCGTCTTATTAAATTGTAGGGTATCACTTCGGTTTTTCAGAAGTTTCACTTCTTCAGTCAGCACATCAAGATCATTTTTGCTTTCCTTAAACGTCTTGTACGATACCATGATAAGAAGGGTCACCACACCCAAGGCCGCCAGAGTCAGAAGCGTAGGCCAATAGTCCCGGATGAAATACCTTATTTTCCGTATATTAACTAGGTTGATCATTTATTTCCTTAAACCTGCCTTTGAATTGCAACTGATAATTTTTGTTTACCGCCGATTGAACTTTGGTGGTACTTCCGCTTGACCGGGACAAATTCAAACTTGCCATGGAAAGCGCCTCAAAATTACTTAAAAACTCTTCAGACTCAACATACCTGAGAAACTGTACCATCCCGTCATAATCTTTAAACTTTACGATGAAGGTCGCGTCGCGGTTTTTATCAATTTCAATGCTGTCAAGGGTCGCCGACTGGGACGAGCTGGATAGGGCAGACACGAGAACTGAATAGTAGGGAAGAAAGCGGGCGTCGTCTTTTTCATATTTGAGCAGTTGTGTCTGTTTTCCTTTAAAATACCGAGTGTTTGCCTCAATGTCTTTATCATTTATAAGAAGTGCAAGATATTTTTGTTTAGATTTTGTCAAGCTTTGAACCTGACCGCGTACCGCGATCGTTTGAATAATGGTAAAAATAAATACGAGAAAAAGAATGACTCCAAAAATCGAGCCATACTGTTTTACCTTATTTGCGTAGGCAGAAAAAAAATCAAATCTTTTCTTTCGGTTGAATAAATTGAGTCTTTTTTTCATCTTAGCGCGCCTCCGATGGCACAAATATATGACGGCATCTCCAGAGAAAAGGATTGGGACACGGGATTATTGATGAGAAGCTCTCGGATTAGGAGTGACTCGACGGGAAGGGCAAGTGCCTCCGACAGTTTTTTATCCATAGATAAAATGTTATTGTTGTGGCTGAAAAGAAACAGCTTTGACACGGGGAGGGCATACTTTTCCTTCGAATGGATGATGACCTTGGATATTTCCCCCAATAACTCTTTCAAAATGGGGGACACGATGGTGGGAATATCGTATGAGGTGTTCTTTTCAAACCCGAGAGTGCGGAGCACTTCAATTGCCTTTGATTCCTGAAGCTCAAAATTGAAACGTAATTCTTTTAAAAACAAATCAAACCCTATCTTTACGGTTCGGGTTAAAAGAATGAGGGAGGTTTGTGCGTCGATTAAATAGAGGGAAGTGCTTGAAAAGCCAAAATTGATAGCAATATAAGTACCCGTTCCTTTTTTATTGATAATTTCTGAAAAGAATCTTCCAAATGAACTGAGTTCATTTTCAAGTGAATCGGGGATTAAGCCCGCCATATCCGCCGCTTTTTCAATACGGTCAACAATTTTTTTTGGTGAGGCGACTATGAGTATCGTATTTTTTTTACTCATTTTATCATCTTTTAATATCTCTATATCAAGCACCACCTCGTCTATGGACATAGGGATAAACTGATCCGCTTGGTACCGAACTGCGGAAAGAAGTTCTTTTTCATTGAGTTTGGCAAATTCAAGTATCTGGGAAAATGATTGGCTGTCCGGAATGATGATGCTTACTTTTTTCTTGATGATTTTTAGGTCTGAACAAAGCTTGGCAATTACTTCCGATTGATTCTCAATACTTTTCTCTGTGTCATCGGAAAAAAAATTTGGTACCGTGTTTTCCGTCCCCATACTTAAAAGGTTTATCTTCCCATTATCATAGGAGAGGTCCACTATCCTTGTATATTTTTCTCCAATATCAATTCCAAACGATGAATTCGCCATATACTTTCAGTATCCTGAAAAAAGGAGGAAAAGTCAAGTCAAGCTACAAACATTTTAATACGTATGGAGTTGAAATTTAGTACTGTACTGCATAGAGGCCGCGTTGGTTGAAATATTCCCTTCCGTCACTTTAAATGAAGCAGAAATTATCGCGGGACTATATTGATTCGTATGATAACAACTAAAAAGAAGGTCGGAAACCACCACTTTATCATTGGTCAAATAGAGATTGCTGATTGCGTTTCCCGGGCTGTTTGATGCAATCTTGTCGTTGAGAAAAGTATATGAAAAAGCCACTCCCGCCTTATCAAACATATAAAGAAACGGTGCTGGAGTGAGTGAGGGTGTCGGATAAATAGGGCAGACATCAATGATGGTAGGATAAAGAGTGGTCGGGTATACCGTGGGGTCGGTGATGGTCGCGGCATATTGCTTGACGGTTGTCCGGATATTGTAGAAAGCGCTGTCACCCTGCCTTTTGAGCTCCTGCAATGAATAAATTCTCGCCTGTTGCTGAATGATGAGAAAAATAATGGAAAAAAGAACCGGCAAAGCAAAACCCAACACACCAACCACCACCACCATCTCGATAAGCGTAAAGCTCTTCGTCTTCATTTTAAATTTCAAATTTCTAATTTCAAATTACTCCCAAATTGAGAACACTGATTGTAAAGGTATTGAACGTATTTCATCTCCGTCTTTCCATTCGGTTGATATGTTAGCTGAAATTTGATTTACAAATCCATTCACAACAGTTGCGGAGAATGTTGCAATCCTCCGATATTGGCTATCAAGGGTAAATTCACAGTTGCTTGTGCCGCTGGCAGGCCATGCCCCAATGGGGGATGAATTAAAACAAAAGCCGGTTGTGGGGCTTGATTGTGAAACTTGTTCGGTAAAACTATTGATAGATCCCACATATATTGAGCCACCCCAGTTTGTTTCCTTTTCGGAACGTAACCACTCACGGAGTTCTTCCACATAGTGTGAAGCTTTTATTTTATTTTGATTTTCTTTTGTGATACGCAAAGTGGTGGTAACGATTGACGCGGCGGTAACAAAAAACAGCGAAAATACAACTACAAATATGAGTACCTCAATTAAGGAAAAGGCTTTGTAATTATTATAGTGTTTCATATCATTTATGGGCACGTGCTTGGACAGGCATCACAGGCCGTGCAACTGTCCTCACTGATGAGGCCAGTACTTGATACTTTCACATACCGGCATGCGTTAGCTCCTGATAACGACGTATTTTTAATGTAGATATAGCTGCACGTAGCTCCACCGGACACGGAAAAAAACGGTATTGATAATGTAGGCGTCGGGAAAATTATGTTTGCCTCAGTCAGATAATATATGGGTGTTGGTGTCCCTACTGCACATTTCGGTTGAAGCGAATACTCACCGCCATTGATAATGGAAAAACTGAAGTACTCAACTTTGGCTGTGGTTTGATCCGCCATACCGCAGAGTGATGAGTCGCCGGAGATGGTTTTTGCCCGCATGAGGTCAAGCAAGCTACTTACTCTATGGCTTGCGCTTTCAAGTTTTTTTTGCTCCGTATATTGAGCATAGTATCCTACGGAAAATCCGGTGAAGAGGAGGATGAAGGTAACGACGATAATCAGCTCTATGATAGTAAAGCTGTTTTCCCTTAGCTTTTTATAATTGGCCATAGGGACCAAGACAATAATTGCACACTTGTACCCCGCCCCCACAATTTGTTCCGCAGTTTGAAGTACTGCCCTGTTCAAGATGGGCACCGATAGTATAATCCGAACCTGTTGCGCTCAAATAGTAGTACACATACGTTCCCGTTTTGGGATCGTTGGCTATCTTTTTTAAATATGTTCCTGCTCCACATCCTCCGGGGAGTGGGTCACATAAGTCTGATCCGAATACAATCTCAGCGGTCAGGGGGTATGCGTTATTTTTACTTTTATATATTTCAAGAGCCCCCCTTATTTGCTCAAGGTCGCCCTTTCTTTTTGCGTCTCTAGATTGTTTGATAAATTCCGTGTAAGTAACCATACCCACCGCGGAAATAATGCCGATTATGGTGACAACTACCAAGATCTCTATAAACGAAAAGCCTTTATGTACATTTTTCATAGTTACTATTGTTGATTGATGACACAGAAACCAGATGGGCTTTCGGATTCAAGCGTCACACAAACCTGATATTCAGTTGCTGAACTCGTGGGTAGGAGATAAGGAGTTCCGTTTTTTGGATCAGGTGGCGAAGTGGGCAAAAAAACAGTTGCCGGACTTGCACAACCTATAGTTGGAACAAACCCGCTTGCTACCACCGGATACTGAAAGCCGCACACTGAATAATATTGTTCGAACGCGCTTTGGACAGCTTTTAAGTCACTTTTACGTCGCGAATCACGGGATTTTTTCTGCGCAGTTGAGTAAGATACGGAGGCTATCGTGATTACGATAGCTATAATCCCTAACACAACAAGCATTTCAATAAGAGTAAAGGCTACTTGAAGTTTATTTTTCATATTTATGGTTCAGAAACTTTGTAATATATACCACTGGTGCAGGTATATCCCGCCTGAGTGTCAAAATAGGGAGCAACCGCTGGACCTGTGCCTCCTTCAGGATCAAGTTTATTTTCCAGACAGGCATACAGATCATAGCGTAAAGGATCTGCGGGTTCATAACTGTGATAATAATATTTTTTTATATTAGTGGTGCAGTTGCCGGTTGGCTCACCCGGTGTCTTTACCATATATTGAAATCCTGACACCGTCCAGTTAGCGCAAGGCAAAGGAAATGACGCATCAGCCGGATACTGGGGCGGATTTTGATTGTCCTTATAAAATTCCAGGGCTTTTTGATAATTTTTTAAATCGGCTTTACGTTGATTATCACGGGCTCGTTCACGCACATCCATAAAGTTGGGGAATAAGATAGCCACCAAACCCGCCAAAATAGCAATGACAACAAGTACCTCAATCAAAGTAAATCCTTGCTTTTTTTTCATGTTTTGGTAGGTTACTTCATGCTAACTGTTTTGTGGGCGAAAATCAACAGATTGTCAAGGGATAGTTGGTGATTGGTGTTGAGTGAAAGAATATTATTTTTTGTTTGCATAGATTTTTTTATAATCGCAACAACCTTATTTACATTTTTCTCCCTGAGATGCGCTTTTAAAAATAAAATAAAGTTGTCAATGAATAAAAGGGTATCTTCCCTTGTTTTTATTGAAAACACACCGAGTTGTAGATAAGAATTGCTTTTTGGATTCTGAAGTGCCTCAAATAGGTTTTGCATGTGGGATGTCAATTCTTTATCAAGCGTTTTTCTTTTTTCATCCAGAACAACCACCTGGACTCTTGATCTGATTGTTGGAATAATTCGTTCAATATTATTAGTAAATAATATGAAGACGTTGTGTAGGGTCTTTTCTTCCAATATTTTAAGAAGGGCGTTTTGTGTCTCCAAAGACGCAGTCTCAAAAGAGTATAACACTACCACTCTTTGTGTGGTCGTTTGCGTGAGAATTACTTCAGAAAGAGTGCGTATTTGATCGATTCCCAGACCTGTTTTGTCGTTTTCCGGAGTGATTTTAAAAACATCGTAGGAGGTGAGGGATAGTGAGGTGACTAAATCTGCAAGGTATTTATCTTGTTTATTTTTAGATGACAGTACAACTAGTTGGGGGATCATATATCCGTATTGAATTTTATCAGAAAAATAACTATATACTCATCTTACTCCAGTTTTAAGCACGATAGTGCGAGAAAGTGGATTAGATGAGTGGATACTGAAAAAACAATTCACAAACTTAAGTTTTTTTAGTATATTTATAGTTAGGTATGATAATCTCACCAAAACAATTTATTGCAAAACTGATTGAAAACAAAGTCATCAATGAAGCTCAGGGAGAGCGCATCGAGATTGATGCGCTTAATAAAAATCTGCCCATCTACGAATATCTGTTAAAAGACAGCGCCATAAAAAAAGATGAAGTGCTTAAAGTTCAGGCATTCTTTCTCAATGTTTCATTCATTGACATCTCATCATCAGCCGCAGATCCCCAGGCCCTCAATTTTATCCCAGAATCTGTGGCGCGTACCTATAATGTACTTCCTTATGCGTATGACCCGAAGACCGAATCAGTATATGTTGCAACAGGCGACCCTCTCAACTTTAATCTCAATGATTTTTTGGAAAAAAAGACAAATAAGAGGGTAATTCTCACTTTGGCAAACATTGACGATATTATCCATGGTATTAGCATATCTTACTCTCACGGATTATCACCCGAAGTAAAGGAGGCTCTTGCAGAAGTCTCAAGCGACGTAATCAAACAAAAGGAGGCAACCACTGTGGTGAAAGAAGCCCCCATTGCAAAAATTGTTGACACAATACTTGAGTTTGCGATGAAAGGACGCGCTTCGGATATACACATTGAAGCAGAGGAGGATAAAACGAGGGTGAGATATCGCATCGATGGCGTTTTGCAGGAAAAATTAACTCTTCCCCGCACCATCCATGATTCCCTTATTTCAAGAATCAAAATTCTGTCTGAGATGAAGATCGATGAGCGGCGTATTCCTCAGGACGGTCGTTTTAATTTTAAGATGGGGGAGCAGGAAGTGGACCTTCGTGTGTCCTCCTTGCCTACTGTGCACGGAGAAAAAATTGTCATGAGACTTCTCAAAAAGACCGGAGGACTTCCCCAGCTGGGGGAGCTTGGTCTACGGGGCACACAACTGAAAGATATTGAAGAGGCGATTACCAAGCCATACGGAATTATTCTGGTTACCGGTCCGACGGGTTCGGGAAAAACAACCACTCTTTACTCTATTTTGACCAAGTTAAATAAACCCACGGTAAACATCGTGACCCTCGAGGACCCTATTGAGTATCAAATTTCGGGCTTAAACCAAGTACAGGTAAACACGCAGGCCGGTCTAACGTTTGAAACGGGCCTCCGATCTTTCCTCCGCCAAGATCCCAATATCATTCTGGTGGGAGAAATCCGGGATAAAGAAACCACTCAGTTGGCCATCCAAGCCGCGCTCACCGGCCATCTCGTATTTTCAACCCTTCACACCAACGATTCAGCCACCGCAATACCCCGTCTTATCGATTTGGGAGGTGAACCGTTTCTTATTTCATCCGTCCTCTCCGCTTCAGTAGCTCAGAGAATTGCACGTCGCATCTGCGACACTTGCAAAGAAGAGTATGAACCCACCCCTTTAGTAAAAGAAAATGTAATGAATGTACTCGGACCCCTGTTGCCGTCAAAATATACAAAAGGTGAACCGATGAAGCTTTTCCGGGGAAAAGGGTGTACCGAGTGCAATTTTTCAGGCTATTTAGGAAGGGTGGCCATTTTTGAAGTTTTGAAAATCACTCCCTCCATCAACAAACTTATTCTTTCCTCAGCCTCAGCGAAAGAAATTGAACAGCAAGGACTGAAAGAAAGTCTTATTATTATGAAACAGGATGGTTATTTAAAAGCACTCGACGGAATCACCACGATCGAAGAAGTTCTTCGTATTGCCGAAGTGTAACTCTATGGAAATAAATGATTTATTACAAATAGCGATCGATAAGAAGGCTTCAGATATGCATATTGTTCCGCACTATTATCCTACCCTGCGAATAAATAACGGACTTTTAGCCCTCCGTGAGTTTGGCATATTAACAGGAGAGGACACTGAGAAGCTTCTTATTCCTCTTCTTAATCAAGTACAACATCAGTTCCTCATTGAAAATAAAGAACTCGATATTGGTTGGGATTTTAATGGGAATAGGTTTAGGGTAAATATATACACCAGTAAAAAAAGTTTGAGTGGAGCTTTTCGGTTGATTCCAAGTAAAATTAAAACAATAGACGAGCTTAGCCTTCCCTCCATTTTTCATAATTTTTCCTCCTATAAGCAGGGGCTCGTCCTTTTTACCGGACCAACCGGAGAGGGTAAATCAACATCCATGGCCTCTATCATTAATGAAATTAATGAAAAATTTTCCCGCCATATCATCACAATTGAAGATCCGATTGAGTTTACTTATCCGCCCGCAAAATCAATCGTATCCCAAAGAGAGCTCCATCAAGACACTCTTTCTTGGTCTACCGCTCTCAAATCAGTATTGCGCGAAGATCCTGACGTGGTTTTCGTCGGAGAAATGAGAGACTATGAGACTATTCAACTCGTCTTGACTATTGCGGAGACGGGCCACCTTGTATTTTCAACTCTACACACGGGATCGGCTAAGGATGCCATTGACCGTATAGTTGATGTGTTCCCTTCGAGCCAGCAGTATCAAATACGATCTTCCCTCGCCTCATCCTTAGTCAGTGTCATCGCACAACGGCTAATTCCAGATATTTCAAATCTATCGCGTATCCCCTGTTTTGAAATACTTATGAATACTCCTTCCGTCAGCTCGATTATTCGTGACGGAAAAAATTTTATGCTTGATAATGTCCTCGAGACAGGAGAAGAACAGGGGCTTATTCTTTTTGAAAAATATTTATCAAAACTATACAAAGCGGGCCAAATAACGAAAGAAACAGCGATGGAACACGCCATACGTAAAAATCTGATTGAAAAATTTATTTTATAAATCATGAACTATTGGTATAAAGCCCTCAAGAAAGATAAAGTAGTAACCGGCAACCTCAATTCCGCTTCGTCTCAGGAGGTAGTTGGCTTTCTTAAGAAAAATGGGTACATCCCCATTGAAGTTAAAAAAATTGAATCCATTCTTCCCCAGTTTGATTCCATATTCAACCGTATTAATTTTACCGATATTGTAGACTTCACCCGCCAGATGGCAATCATGTTGAATGCGGGATTAACTCTCATAGACTGCTTCAATATTTTGGAAAAGCAAATTAAAAAACCGGAACTTCTTGCCCTCGTACAAAATTTAAATAAAGAGGTTACCGAAGGAAATACCTATTCATCGGCCCTCAGGAAGTATCCGGATTATTTCTCTAATTTATACATCGCACTTGTAAAATCGGGTGAGGCATCCGGAAAATTAAGTGAGATACTTCTTAAACTTGCCGAGAATCTTGAAAAACAACGTGAGTTTAATTCAAAAATCAAAAGCGCACTTACCTATCCGGTGATAGTGGTTATCGGCATGTTGGGGGTTATGTTTGTCATGATTACATTTGTGGTGCCTAAACTTCTTGGTCTCTATAAAGATTTTAATGTTGATCTGCCTATATCAACAAAGATTCTTATCGCCCTTTCAGATTTTTCATCCCGGTTTTGGCCGCTTGTCATTATTGCCGTTTTTATTTTCATTTCTTTATTTAAAAAATATACCAGTACAAAGCAGGGGAGACTACTTTTTGATACCGTTTCCCTTAATTTACCTGCCTTTGGTCCAATTGTCAAGATATCAGCTCTTGTTGATACCACCCGTACGCTGGCCATTCTTATTGCGTCAGGAGTATCAATTCTGGATGGGTTGAATATTATTATTGAAACAACGGGTAATTTGGTATATCGGAACTCTTTTATAAACATTTATAAGCAGGTTGAAAAAGGTTTTGCGTTAGGTAAATCTATGGATAATGAAGGTATTTATCCTCCCATTCTTGTCCAGATGACTACCGTCGGTGAGCAGACGGGAAAGCTTGATGATACTCTCATGCGTATATCCCGCTACTTTGAAGCTGAATCGGAGATTGCAGTAAAATCATTAACTGTTCTTATTGAGCCTCTTATTCTCGTGGTACTTGGTGTCGGCGTTGGGTTTCTCGTTATCTCCGTTATTACTCCTATATACAACCTAACTTCCGCCTTCAAATAAAAAATAAATAGCCCTTGACAAACGGTAATAGTTTTTACTAATATGATTATATTATGAAAAACTTTAAAAAAGGTCTTGCCCTGAATAGATCGAAGGGTTTTACCCTTATTGAGCTTTTGATCGTGATTGCGCTTCTTGGTGCTTTAGCAGTTGCTCTTCTTGCAGCACTTGACCCGCTTGAGCAGATCAAGAAGGGGACAGATACTGGTGTTCGTAATACGGTTGCGGAAATTTCAGGTTCATTTATTAGATATGCATCAGTTAAAGGTGGCTCTCTCCCATTTTCAACACTTGTATGGGGTTCTGTCGGTCAAGCGGGAACAGCACGTAACTCCATACAGTCGGTTATTGATGCCGGAGAGTTGAAGCAGGACTTCTTTACTCTTTCAAGCGATCAACTTGATAAGATTTTTATTACAGCTGTCAACAATACGGGCACGCAACGTGCGATGGTGTGCTTTCAACCAGGATCAAAATCATTCAGAGTTGATGCAAACACCAAATTTGGTACCATCGCAGGTCAGGATGGCACTATGACAAGTTACGCGGACTGTACCGCAGGAGGTACTTCAGCCGCAGGTGGACAATCATGTTTCTGGTGCGTCCAGTAACCTAAAATTGAGAATTCAAAACACCCTCCGATTCGGGGGGGTGTTTTTTTGATATAATCCAAACATGATTCTTCTCTATTACTTATTTTTGTTTATAGTTCTCCTCTTTAATCAGTCGCACTATATTTTTGGCGGTGATAGCGCTGAGTTTTCTCTTGTAGCCAGCACATTCAGTGTGGCGCACCCCCCCGGTTACCCATTATATTCAGTTCTTTCCCGTGCGATAAATTATTTGGTTCCGTTTTATTCTACCCCCTGGAGAGTCTCACTGATTTCCTCAGTTGCAACCATCATTACTAGCTACATACTGTTTAGGATATTAACATATTTAAAAATTCCACGGTTAATTGCTCTTTTTTCGGCCTCCTTGTATCTTTTTCTTTTTCCAATCTGGCTGTATGCAGAAATACCAGAAGTATTTGCGATTCATAATCTACTTGTTATAGCAATTACATTTCTTTTATTTCAATATTCAACAAAAAGTAGCTTATTTGTCCTTTATTTCATATTTTTTTTAATAGGACTCAATGTAAGCAATCATCATATTTTTATACTGTTTATTCCCGGATGGCTCTATTTGTTAAAATTGAAGTGGAAAGCTTTTTTACATAAAAAATATACAAAAAAAGTTCTTTTGCTTGCAGTGTTGTCATTTGTACTTGGAGCTTCATTTTATTTGTATTCAGTGATGGCAAGCCACTATTCACCGCCGCTTGATTGGGAAAATGCGAAAACAATAGATGGTTTTATACGCCTCATAACTCGGTCAACTTATGGAGTTTTTAAAGCATATATGGGTTCTTCTGGAAGCATAACAAACCAGCTATTTGATAGTTTTTCCTTTTTTATATTTGCCCTCCATGATTTTCGCATTATGGGTTTATTTTTTGCCATCATTGGCATATTCCGTTTAAGAAGAAGTAATAGGCAGATGTTTATTTTTTTTACGGTAACTATGCTTTTTCACTTATTTTTTCTTTTTTATACTAACTTCAGTCTCTCGGGCTCCTTCACCATTGCCATGTATGAGCGCTTCCTCATACCCATTTACCTGCTATTTATCATCCCTCTTGCGTATGGAGTGGCTTATTCATACGAAGTATTGATAAAACTCTCACGGAAGTGGATAAAGAACGCTTACTTAAAAAAAGTTCTTATGTATGGTTATTCTCTCTTTTTGATAAGCTATTTAGGCATCATTGTATTTCAAAATTATCAGGTAATTAAAAGGGTTCCAAAGCTTGATTATTTTGCCATTTATGCTAAAAATTTATTGGATACGGTCCCCGCGGGTGCCATATTTTTTGTGGGCGCTGACAACAGCTACTTTACAACCGCATATTACCATTTTGCAGAGGGGTATCGAAAAGATGTTAAGTTTATTTTTATCAACATTCTTGACAAAAAATACTACCGAGACCAAATACGTGTGAAATATCCTGAGCTTTCTATACCGGAGCCGTATGATAAGAATAAGGATCTAAGTGATTTTGTCAAACGCAACGCACGCTTTGGAGTTTATTTTGATAATGCCCGAGGTGGAGCCTGGAAACCTTATGGTCTGTTATGGAAGTATTATAAAACGGAGGTGACAATCTCATCCGAAACTGAACAACTCCTCAAGGAAAATGAGCTCCTTTGGAGTCGTGTTTACAAAATACCTGAAATGGATGCAGAATTAAAAAAGATATTACATCTTAATGTTGTGCAAGACCATTACATTAATAGTTACTTTAACTATGGCAAGCTCCTATTTGCTTCGGGCGACGTAGACAAGTCAGTGATGATTGTTAAGGACATCATTGATAAATACCGAAAAAACGACACCAAATCAAAATTGGTTCTCGTGAATTTGTTGGTATACCAGGCGAAGTGTGTTGAGGCTAAATTTTATTTGAATTCTATTGACTTGAATAAACTTTTTGAAAATTCAGGGTTATTGCCATCACTAAAAGATTATTATAAAAAATGTGAAAACAACAATCCAAACCTCAATAAAATTATTAAAATCATGGATAAAAACTCTGACACTTCAAAAACTCCGCTTAATGAATTTTAATAAAACAAGGAAGAACATGAAGCTAATGGCGATGATTACTCCTTGAAAAAAGAATATGGGACGATATGACAAAATAACTTTGTGATACCCTTTTGGTACCAACACACCTATATGAATTAAGTTAGCACGGAAAAAGGGGACAGAATTACCATTAATCTCCAGACTCCACTCCGGGTACCAATTTCTCCTCAATACCATAAATGTGTCACGTGGAAATGATGTGCTCAGTATTAATTGATTTTCGGTTTCAGTGTATTCGGTGATGTAATCCTGCGGATCCTGCACAAAATCTTTATATCCCTCAAGAACTGCTTCATTTGTTGACACAAGGCCCTTTTTGTTCAGTCCAGTGAAATCATCCAGGTACTGAATCGAGCGACCTATATGAGGAATGTAGTACGGCAAAGTATCAACGGTATTCTTGCTGAGAAATATTGTTATATTATCTTTCTGTATCTTTTCAGAATTATTAAAGATGGGAAGTATGAATGTCTTTGCTGAAATTATTGAGTCAATTCCTCCAATTTCCAATAGATTTCTGGCTTGAACTGAAGAAAGTAAAGCAGAATCGCTTGCAAATAGGGCTTCTCCGATGCGGTCTGTGAAATAATCGGCCCTCCGCAGTCTCAGTCCGCCCGTATTAATATCAAACGTCTTTTGATCATAGATAAGATTTGAGTTTGGTATCAGATAATTGTTCATTGACACGTAAGAATCAATGTCTTTGTTTGTTTTCCATCCGTTTTTTGCAAAATATATGTGCCATAATCGGTCAAAACCATAGGTGAGATAGGTATCATTTGGGCCAAGTTTTTGAGAAATGAGGGGTTTACTTAATACTTTTTTAGCATCCACAAAAACATGGTAGTTAATGATTGTATACATCAGTATGATTAAATTACCAAACAATAATAAATAGATACAGACCTTTAAAAAAGGCTTTTTAATAATGTCTATAAAATGTTGAGTGAGAAGAGATCCGCCAATAATAAGAAAAAAAATGGTCATCAATAAATATTTTGCAGGTGTACGGAAGACATTAATGGGAAATATATCATAAATAAAATATAACGGGGAATTTTTTCCCAAAGAAAGCAAAGTAAACAATAGAGTAAGAAAAAAATAAAGGTTAATTTGAATGTTTATCTTCCTTCTTACCAGTAAATACATATAAAGAATACAAAGAAGAATAAACAGCAATTCACCAATGTATGGAGTATTTTCCCAGAATACACCGGCATTTGAGGGAAATTCAGGATATGTCCCCAATTTAGGGTTTCCAAACAGATAAGGAGAAATAAAAGATACAAGGTGATTTCCTGGCATAGAATACTGAGTTGCGTACTGGTATCCTCCCACGACCCCTCGTGTTGAGTATCGGGTTAATTGAAAAGTGGGAATTATTTGAGGGAGCGCAATAATCACAGCGCTTATGAGCAAGATAATGTATTTAAAATAGGGGAAAATGATTCGCTTAATCTCTCTATATTTTGCTAAAAGAATGAGGAAATACCACAAGGAAAGTGCAAGAAAGATGATAAAAGCAATCTGTATATGTCCTGCAAATAATATTTGAGATGACAATAATACGGAAAGATATGCATAACGGGCTTTCGTCACTCGGTGCCACATTAAAATGCTCCAGAATAATAGGGGAGCAAAAGAAAGTGTTTGTAAAACATTAAGGTGCACCCACCGGAAACTAATGGCGCCACAAAAAGTAAAAATGAAACTGTACAAAAGTGCAAGGAGTTTTGAGGTTGATAAACTTCTCAGTAATGCATACATGCCTAGAGTTAATGAAAAGAGAGCGAATATGAAAAGTGCGTTGTAGGCGCTTACAAAATCAAAAAAACGAAGAAAAAAAATATTGGAGAGAAATAACGCTCCTATTTGCCCCTCGGCAAAGAGGGGAAACCCCCCCTGCAATAGATTCGTCCAAAATGGGAGCTGGTTTTGTTTAAGCACTTGTGCAAGGTAATATTTTAAAGATATATTTAGGTGGAACGCGTCACTTCGGTCAAAATCAGGAGTAAAGAGAAGTTTTCCTCTCAATAAGAGAAAAAATAATACATATGTTACAATGATCAAAATGACCGGAATATATGGCATGATACTGATACTATTTTTTTTCGCCATCACTCCAAACTTAGGATTTTTCTCGCCCCTTTCATTTTTATTGTTGACTTTGATTTTTGTTTTTCTCATACGAGGAAAAAGTCTTGATTTTGACCGCAACCCCTTGACTACTGAGGTCTGTTTTGCTCTTTTGTTTTATGCTTGTTTCTTCTATGGAGGATTATATCAAAATAAAGTTAGTACTTTGATAGGGATGGTGCTGTTCTTTGCTTTTATCGCATTTCTTTTTTTCAACCATTATGCAAGAAAAAATAAATTCAATACATTACCTCTTGTACTCATAGCCTATCTCTTTTTGGGTATGTGGACGCTATGGGGATCTCCTAAACCCATAGTTGACACCTTTGATGTTTTTTCACAGGTGGGTCAAAAACTTCTTACTTTTCAAAACCCGTATACTGCCATATTTACACGGACCTATTCCCAGATTGACAATCATTTTCATTATCTTCCTTTCAGTTTCCTTATCACTTCGCCTTTTTCTATTCTGTTTCATGATCCCAGGTATGCAATTATTTTTTTTAACCTCCTCTCGGTACTCCTATTGAAAAAGTTATTCAAAAATAAATTTGAAGGTAATCGTCTCAACATATTGCTTGCGACTTTTTTATTTCTTCCCCGATCATTTTACATGCTTGAACACATGTATCTGGATCCTATTATATTTTCCTTTTTTCTTCTTTTCTACTTCTTTTTTCAAAAGAAAAAATATACATTATCGATTCTCTTCCTTGCGCTATTTTTTTCCTTCAAGCAAAATTTGCTCTTACTCTTTCCTTTTTTTATTTTAGACAAGAATATCAGATTGTTGTTAAGAAGAAAGTTTGTTTTTTTTCTTGCTCCTTTTTTTCTAATCGTCTTCTATCTTTTTCTGAGTCCGTCATCCTTTTTATCCAATACTTTCTTTGCCATGTTTGGAGCGGTATTTTATCCGCAGGCGGTAAGAAGCACACCCACCGATATGGCACTCAGTTTTCAGGTATTTATTAAGCAGTTTTTGCCAAACATCAAAACTGTTTATTTATACAGTATTTCGGGGCTCGTTCTTTTTGCAGTTAGTGTGAAAATATTTCTTTTACGTAAATCTAATATCGTCATGAAAGTTTTTCTTATGACGTTTGCCATGGGCTACTTTATGCATCTCAGCTTTTTTAACCAATATTATTTTGTTGCTCTATTTTATTTTTTTGCTTTGATGATTCAGCAAACCTCCTCCCAAAAGATACCAAAGACCCTCGCTTAAACCCTTTAAATACCAATTTATTGATTGCAACTGACCTGAATAAAGAATATGAATCATATGGTAGGGGAGTCTCAAAAATAATTGCCCCAAAAGCTGTGTGCATTTTAAAAGTAAAGATTTTTCATCTCTTATAATGATGAAAGGGTTTCGTGCAAAGTAGTAAGCTCTAAGAGGAGTCATGCTATTCGTTCCTGCATTTCCAAGTGTTGAGGATACCCGGTGTCTTACGAGAACATCTTTTATGACAAATGATTTGTACCCTTTTTCTAAAGCTTTTTTACAGAAAAAGGCATCTTCAAAATAATATTCAAACCGTGTGTCCAGTAAGCCGCTATCTTCAAACACGCTATTCCGCACTATCATACAACATCCTGTGACAAAATCAGTGTAACCTGTACGGGCATACTTCACGTTTTTATTCATGTTCGGATGAGTGGTGAAACAAAATAACCGGTTCAAGTTTCCGCCCGCATACCAAACAATGTTGGGTTTATTAAAATACGCTATGGTTGGCCCAACGATCCCGATTGAAGGGTCTGTATTGAATGATCTGACCAGTTTTGAAATAAGATTTGGGTTGGAAACGGTATCGTCATTTATCAGCAAAATATATGCACATTTTTGTCTAAGTAAGCGGCTAATGCCAGAATTATTTCCTTTCGCATATCCTCCATTTATGGCGTCATCAATGACAATTATTTTTTTATTTTTATAGGTATTTCTTTGCAGTGATTTCACACATTCCTTCACGTCACCAATACGGTTTCGAGTAAGGATTACGATGCCTACCATTGGTTCCTTTATTTTTTGCATATTGCGATGAAATAGACATAACCATCATCGTGCATGTTGTCAAGTTTCCTGATATCCAATCTTTCCCACGGTCTCATGTGCAAAAGAGGAAGTAACATCGAAGGTAGGACTTGAGATAGGAGGCGGTACAAGGGCATAATCAGGTGGAATACAGGCCTTTGCCCATAATATGTTATTTTCCGAAAATATCTGCTAAGCGCTTGGTTAAATCCCCTTAAATCATACTCTCTAAAATGAAACGGGTTATCACCAATTGAATATTTTTTATTCGGAGTTGAGATAATGAGTATGCCGGACTTTTTAAGGACTCTTTTCGCTTCGCTTAAAAATTCCGATGGTTTTTTAATGTGTTCAATGGTTTCAAACGAAACAATTGCGTCAATGGATACTGAAGTATGGGATAAATTATTTGCGTCTCCAACTTTATAAGCTACGTTATATCTCGAATATCTTTTTTTTGCATATTGTATTGTTTTTTTATCACAATCAATCCCCATAACTTTTTTTGCTCCTTTACTTGCAAGGAGATGAGATCCATACCCACTTCCACACGCAACATCTGCGACCATTTTATTATGAACGTACGGCACCGCAAAATTATATCTATCGATGTGCTCTTTAAACAACCTCCCCGAGTACGCAATAAGATCATCGGGGATAATTCTTTCTAAGTCGGGTATTATTTTAGTTTTTTTGTTGTCTTCGCTATGTCCCATATCGTATGGTCCTTCCGTTTGAATCTATAATCAACATATCCAAGAATCCGACTTATGATTTCAAGTAGTATCGAACCGCCCAGAAACATCATATAGGTCGGCCTAAACTTTAAATTTTTGATTATCAAATAAAATACACGTGCATTATTTAATGTCGACACTAAATAACTGTATTCATATTTTGTTGATAAATGCCCGAAGTAGTTACTACGCCTCCTTGAGATAAATTCTCTCAATGTTTCTGGGCCCCTATTGTAGACAACTGCGCGGGGCGCATATATTGCCTTATACCCCTGTCCACGTATCAGGGCTTCAATATTCACCTCGTCAACCGCAGATAAAACAGGGATTTTTTTGAAAACTCGCCTAAATGCTATCATTTCACCCATTTTTGGATGAGTAAGGGAGATTTGATGATGAAGATTCCAAAGAAGATGGGCGGCAAATCCAATGAAAGTATTCCTATCGTTAAGTGGGACAGGATGAGCGCCAACTATTCCTACCTCTTTATCATCAAAATGTTTTATCATGAACTCCAGTGTCGTTTTCTTAGGAATGACATCCCCTCCCATGAGCACCACTACTTCTTCTTTTGTTATGGCAAGAAATCTATTTACGGCATGAGCCTTTCCTAATCTTCTTTTTTCTTTGATGAGGACAATTTTTGGGTTCTTTCTCGTGTGAGATTTGACTATTGTATCGGTTCCGTCAGTTGAACCGCTCGATATTACTATTACTTTTTTTACCATTTTCCAACTAGTTTGATTGACAAGAGAAGTTAATAGATTCCCTATGTTTTGCGCTTCATTATGACACATAATTCCAATCTCAAAAGTGACTGGTAGACTTGCATTATTCGTATTTTGTTTCATCATAAAAGTACTTTGCATTATTGTACTTTGCATTATAAGACATTATGATTTAAAATAATAGAATGAAGAAAGAGCGCGGTTTTACACTGATTGAACTTCTCATTATTATCATCATCTTAGGCTTCCTCACCGCTTTAATTTCTGGTAACTACATTACCTCCCTCCAAAAGGGGAGAGATGCGAAGCGTAAGAATGATCTCGCACAGATTCAGAGGGCCTTGGAGACGTATTATGAAGATAATAACGCATACCCAACTGGCGCACCCCCTTTTGGATCCCGTTTTTGCAGTAGCACTTCGTGTTTAACTGGAGACAAAACATATATGGTGCGGACACCGGACGATCCAAATTCATCATATTCATATACTTACATCGTAGATTCAAGTAATCAATATTATTACCTGCTTTCGTGTATTGAAAATGACAAAAACGACAAAGGACCTGGTGTGAGTAACGGAGGATACTGTCAGGGACCAGAGCCAACTCCTTGTGGCTCAGCTCCAACCTGTGGTGCATGCGGTGTATGTAAATTCATCATGAGTAGCTCAAACGCAACCCCCATCACTCCTATGCCCACCATTCCTTAATGTTTTAAAGACTTTTTAATTCATCCTGTACTTGTTTGTTATTGGGACTTACATTTTTTAGAATAAACTCATATACTTCTCTTGCCTGTTTCTTCATCTTGTATTTCTTGAGAAGTTGAGCCTTTAAGTAATAACTTTCATAGTAATCACTTTTCAATTTAAGAGAAAGGTCAATTGCTTCAAGAGATTTCTTTTGTAATTCTCCTTTTTTAGCAAGGTCCCTTTCCTCATCAAAGATAAGAGAGTAGTAAGTGGCTGAAAAGTAGGGGAGCTTTGGATCGGTAGGTGATATCTTTTGCGCCTCAGAAAGGGCTTCAATGCCGGCCGTCAAATATTTTTTATTTAGCGAAATCTGATAAAAGAGATATAGATTTTTTATTCGTGTTTTCCAGTACAAAATATTTTGTGGGGATTCCTTGAGGGCTAGCTCATTATAATTATTTGAGGTTTTGATAAGTTCCTCTGATAATTTTGCATCTTTCTGATATGAGGCAATAAGTGCCAGATTTGCAAGATCAAATGATAGCTTATCATTGTATACATGATCCCCATGAAGCTGAATAGCTCGATTTAAAAGGGTATATGCGGTTTGGTAGTCGTTGGTTTTTGCGTATATTTCACTTTGAGCATATTTGGTATCCGCCCACCAATACGTAATGAAAAATTGAAGAAGAAACACATAGAAAAGACCAACAGCTAGGTAGGCTATTGTGTTATTCGATTCTGCCTTTGACAGTACTTTTTTTGATTGAATTTTGTTATCTTTCAATAACTCAAGACCATATAACAAAGCCGGAATGAGGTAAAAATAGAGGTTGATGGTGGTTGTTGAAAATCCAAAAAAATTACTGATGAGGATGGTTATCCATGCAACCAATAAACTTAATTGTAATAATGAAGCGGATTTATAACTCCAATACAATCCGAGTGTAATAACGGCACCAAGATAGAGAAGATAGGTTGCGAGTCCGAAGACACCGGTTGTGGCAAAAAAGTTTAAGTACTCATTGTGTGCTTTGTTATAGAGATAATCCCATTCTGAAGTGAGGTTGTGTTCGCCAGGCCTTACAAAGTAATATGAGTAGGCAAATGTTTCGACCCCGGTGCCAAAAAGAGGATACTGAAGACCCAGATTCACTGCTCCTTTCCACACAATCTTGCGGATGTCAATTGACTCTGAAACTTTGAATGCGGATGGCGGGGTCTGCGTCTTCGTCTGTACCACAACAGGTGCTTTAGGTTGTGGTAATGATAGATACTTGTCAATTTGATTGATGCCCGTTTTGAAAACAACAACACAGAATACAAGCCCTGCTAGAAGAAGAACCAATTTCTTCTTGAGAAATGGCAGTTGAAGGTTTTCTCTTTTGACAAGTATCCATAAAAATACAAACCCTATAGACGCGATGACAGAGGCAATAGTCGAACGGGAATTGGTGAAGAAAATAGCTGTAAGTGTTAAAAATACAAGACCGAAGTAGGACAGATAATGGCTTTGTATTTCTTTTCTATCCGAAGCTTCAAAAAAATAATTAAGTATGACAAAAAAAGTTATCGCCAGATAAGCGCCAAGCCAGTTGGGCTGTCCCAGTGTTGAAAACATACGCGCCGCCGGATCAAATTGAGCGGTCCAACAGGCGTTGTTTAACTTTCCAGAAAATACTAAACACGAAAGATCATATCCAATCCTTCCCGGTAAGCCCCACAATATAACAAGAGTGGATGAGACGATTGAAATTTTCAAAATATCCTTGATGCACTGAGCCAATTCTTCTTTTTTATTGTCAAAAAGTTCGATAAAACTATAGAATAAGATCAAGTAGGAAATGAGCGAGAGTAATCCTCCGTTAAATCTGCCATAGTAACCAAAGATCGAGGTATGCGTGTCGATTGAAAAGACCGTAGAAAACACTTGAGACAAGAAAAAAAGAGCAATGGGTATGTCAAAGGGGGTTCTTTTAAAGAGGAATTTTCCTTGTGAGATCATCCGCAAAATCCATACACAGAGAATGCTTGACGTGATCAGATAGATGTATATCATCTTATTAAACTCAAAGAGTTCACTCGTTCCGGAATACATAATGAAGGGGGTTATCAGGAAGAGAAGGTAATAGAGATATTTTTGTATTTTAAACATGTCTCATTCTATCAAAAATAAAATCTGGCGAGAAGAAAAAAGTTCCAAATAAAACAGAGGGTCGAAAACATCAACGCCGTCCTTGCATTTTTTTTAATAACGTATGCTATTCCCGGTGCAATAAGTGGAATTGTTGATATAAAAAATCTATTTCCAAAACCGGCCGGAATTTGAGTCTCCCAACTTGAAATAAGGAGAGTAAACAAAGCTAAAATGATAAGAATAAACCGGAATTTACGGATTTTTATGAGCCCGAATATTCCAAATACAATAAAAGGTGACCACAATAGGAATCCCCCTTTGAGTGAAAAAAGATGATTTACAATCGATAAAAAAGTAAAAAGATGTGGAATGCCTTTTTCCCCCCGCAGATAGGGATTATTAAATATACTTCCATACATACCCCATTGCAGAAGTAGCTGAGGGATGAGAGAAATACAAAAAGCTAGTATAAACAAAAGAATATAGGAATATTTATTAGTACGAATCCACTCAAAAAATTTAATCAGTATCCAGGGAAATAATAATAAGGCGTCTCCCATCCGAGTGATACTTAAAAGACCTACGGTGATTCCCATTGCAAGTGCAACAATATGTTTGGTACTTTTTTGTTTTGAAAGAAATAGACAAAAGCAAACTAGAAAAAAAGATACTTGGTGGGATAATGCGGGTTCAAATGATGCATAGTAAAAAAGCTGAGTTGAAAAGAAGATGCTCAGGATAGTATACGAAGAAACTCTTTTGTCAAAGTAATGTCGTAAATAGGACTCAAGGAGAAACAGTCCGGAAAGAACAAGAAGTATTCCCGTAACCCCACATCCTACCTCATAGAGTGACGAAAATATACTTAACTTCAAGTTAAAAATAAAATTCAGAGTTGAAATGACAAAAAATGAAGGGATCCAAAAGAGCGACGTTCCGATGAGCCATGGATTGTTGAATACTCCGGTAACCGTTTTTGAAATATTCCAAAACACCCGACTGAACTCATATGAGGCACCTTGAAAATGTGATAAAGAATTATAGATGGGAGCAAAATTGAGATTTCTCTGAAAGAAAAGAGTATGGGCTAACGAATAATAACCGTTGCCATCGCCATATATGCCGTGCTTAACTTTCAGAAAATGGATGAGGAAGATGGCGCACGATATGATAAAAAGAATTACATATTTTCTCATGGAGCATTTGGTATATAATGATATCATATATGCTTCAGATATTAGATTGGTTGAGAAATATCCCTATTCCTTTTATCACCAATTTTAAAGTATATTTTGATCTAGGAACATCCACCACCCGGATCGCGGTAAAGGATAAGGGTGTTGTGCTGAAGGAGCCCTCGTTCTTAGCCTATAATTCTCAATCAAAAGATTATATTTTTTTTGGAAGTGAGGCTAAAAACATTTTAGGAAAAACACCCGAGTTTTTAAAAATTGTGAGACCCATCGTGAACGGCATTGTTTCTGACTTTGACGCGGAGACTGCCCTTACCAAAAGGTTTATTGAAAAATCTATTTCACCCTACACTGCTCAATTTTCTTTTTTGGCTCCTCCCCTTGAGGCTCTTGCGGTTTTCCCCATCATCGCAACCGAGATAGAACAGAAGGCGGTTGAAGAAGTCATACTAAAAGCACAGTGCTCCTCCGTAACCCTCATAAAAAAACCTTTGGCAGTTGCGGCAGGGTGCGGATTTAATGTCTTTTCTCACAAACCCAATTTGATTTTGGATATGGGAGGCGGACTCATAGAAATCAGTATCGTAAGCGGCGGCGGGATTGTGACTAACAAAACGCTGAAAAATGCGGGTGAACATATGGACAAACTCATTGCAAATTATATTTATTTGAAACATGGGGTGATGTTGGGTGAGGCAACCTGTGAACGGTTGAAGGTTGAGTGTTTTAATTTTACCGGGCAAGAAAAAGTGAGTCTGGTGCGGGGAAAGTCACTCGAAAATGGACTCCCCAAATCGGTGAAGATTCGGACCGACGATATACGTGAGGCGCTTTTAAATAATTTTATTCAAATTGTGGATGCGGTTAAAGAGTTAATAGAAGTTTCGCCCCCCGAGGTGGTGGATGAAATCTTTGATTCGGGTATGTATTTGACCGGCAGACTTGCCTCAATTGAAGGTTTGGAAAAATTCTTCAGCGAGGAACTTAAAATTGAAGTGGTTAAACCTACACACTTTGCCGATGCGGCAATCTACGGGCTTTCTCTTCTTGATAAAGA